>CALAHA010000345.1 GCA_937891565.1 uncultured Ilumatobacter sp.
GTCGCTGGTGCACGCACCCCAATCGGGAAGATGAGCGGGGCGTTGGCGTCGTTCTCAGCCGCGGATCTCGGTGGTTTCGCAATGAGCGCAGCGCTCGAACGGTCCGGCGTCTCCCCCGAAGAGGTCGACCACGTCATTATGGGCCAAGTGCTCATGGCCGGCCAGGGCCTAGTACCGGCCCGTCAAGCTGCATCGAAGGCCGGCATCCCGATGAATGTCCCGTCGGTCAACATCAACAAGGTCTGTCTCTCCGGCCTCAACTCGATCTACCTCGCCAATCAGATGATCGCCACTGGCGAAGCTGACATCGTCGTCGCTGGCGGTATGGAGTCAATGAGCAACGCCCCATACCTCGCCGACGGAGCGCGCAGCGGATTCCGCTACGGCAACACCGAGCTGCGTGACGCAATCATCGCCGACGGCCTCTGGTGTGCCTTTGACGCGTGCCTGATGGGCCTCGGCACCGATCGCTACACGGGCGACAGCATCACCCGCGAGCAGCAAGACGAGTTCGCTGCTCGCTCCAACGAGCTTGCAGCCGAAGCCATCAAGGCCGGCCGCTTCGCTGACGAGATCGTTCCGGTCTGGGTTCCCCAGCGCAAGGGCGACCCGATCCTCGTCGAGCACGACGAAGGCGTACGGCCCGGCACCACCGTCGAGGAGCTCGCCAAGATGCGCCCGGCATTCGACAAGGACGGCACGATCACTGCGGCCAACGCATCGCAGCTCTCCGATGGCGCCAGTGCCATGGTGCTGATGAGTAAGGCCGAGGCCGAGCGGCGCGGTGTCGATCCACTCGGCGAGTTCGTGTCATACGGCATGGTTGCCGGCCCGGACAGCGCCTCACTGCTGCGTCAGCCCAGTCGAGCCGCGATGCTCGCCGCCGAAAAGGCTGGCATCGCCATTGCCGATCTTGACCTCTTCGAGCTGAACGAGGCTTTCGCCGCTGTTGGTATCGCATCGACGGCCGATCTCGGTATCGACCCCAACAAGGTAAACGTCAACGGTGGCGCAATCGCCCTCGGCCATCCGATTGGGATGAGCGGCAACCGCCTCGCACTCACGCTGCTCCACGAGCTCAAGCGTCGTGGCGGCGGCGTCGGCGTTGCCTCGCTCTGCGGTGGTGGCGGCCAGGGCGACGCAGCCATTCTTCGTACTCTGTCGTAGCGGGTAGCTCGCGATCACATCGTTCGCTGCACGTCACAAGCATCTCAGGCCTGAAACATGCCCGACGTCAGGTTGTCTGACAAAGAGCGACGATTTGATCACTTTAGGTGTTTTTTACGTCACAATTAATACCTGGGGAGAGATTTTTGCCGTCACGGACTTGACGGTCGATCGACGGTTCCCTACCTTGCGCAAAGAGACCAGATCGCTTGGGCGACACCGACGGATTCATCTCGCACGGAGCGTTCAACAATATCTGGGGCACTGTTGACGTGAGTGGGCGGGTCCTTCCGCTACCCGCTCATTGCGGCAGTGTCCCAGAATTTCTTTCTTCTTCGCGTCATCGAAGCTGCTGATGTTGAAGGGGAATCCCAATCGAAGGCATCAGCGTTGACGAGTCGGCCCGCCCCCGACTCACGGTGCTGGTGCTTTCGGACTTTTTCGGCTCAAACGTCGCTCGATGAGAGAGCGAGACCGTCGCTCAGACCGTCAGTTAGCCAAGCGGGCGTCGGCCTTCGAGCGCCCGGCCGAGCGTCAGTTCATCGGCGTACTCCAAATCGCCGCCGACCGGCAGGCCGCTGGCAATCCGGGTGACCGTGATGCCGAGCGGCTTCAACAGCCGACCGAGGTACATGGCCGTGACCTCGCCTTCGGTGTTTGGGTTCGTACACAGGATCACCTCGGTGATTTCTTCGGGGTCGAGGCGAGTGAGCAGTTCGCGAATTTTTAACTGCTCCGGCCCAATGCCCTCCAGCGGCGACATGGCCCCGAGCAGTACGTGATAGCGGCCCCGGAACTCGCCGGTCTTTTCGACGGCGACAACATCGCGCGACTCTTCGACGACACAAAGAACATGTGGGTCTCGGCCGCCGTCTTTACAGATCGGGCAGAGCGTGTCGTCAGCGACGTTGAAGCACCGCTCGCAGAACCGGACACGTGCTTTGGCGTCGGCAATTGCGTGCGTCAACCTCGCGACATCATCTTCCGGGACCTTGAGGAGATGGAACGCGATCCGTTGAGCCGACTTCGGTCCGATGCCGGGAAGGCGCCCGAGCTCGTCGATCAGCGCTTGAACCGGGGCGGTGTAGGTGGTGCTGCTCATGGGTCAGTAGTTGTCGTCGACGAGTTCGGAGCCGGGGAACGCTTCGGCCAGCCGGTCGATCGGCGTTTTGACTGTTTCGGGCGGCGCATCGACAAGGTCGTGGAGGTCGATCTCGTCGTCCGCCGGAAACGACTCCAAGTTGGTGACCAACGGTTCGTGGTTGACGTCGTCTTCCGGGAACGGAGACACGCCAGCTGCTGCGGCTTCGGCCAGTCGGCGTTCGGCCGCCTTGCGAGGGGACTCGTTCGGGGGTAACGACACCACCGTGGCACCGACCCCTGAGTCCGCTGACTGAACGGACGGCTCACTCGACACGGGCGGAGCGGCCCCTTGCTGTTGCTGAGAAGGCGATGAGGTCTGGGCGGGCGCCTCGCCGGAGTTGGGTTCGCGTGATCCGCCATCGTTTTCGCCAACGATGACGAGTTCGAGTGCGACCGGCGCTCCTGCAGTAGCGGCGAGCGCCTTTTCGACTACGTCTCGGTGTTGCTCACACTTCTCGCGGTGGGTCGGGTTCGGAAGGGACAGCGTGAGCTGGCTCTCGGTGTTTGAAACATAGACCGCCGGGGAGAACACCGCACGAGCCATTCCGCGCAAGCCCGGCTTGACGTCTTCGTCCCAGACCGCCCGATGCATGACGCCGCCCTCAGGAGCTGACGGCGCGACGGGCGCTACAGGCTCGGCTGGAGCCGGCGCAGCGAGTTCAGGTGCAGCAGCCGGATCCGGAATTGGCGTTGCCGGTGTCAGGGCAGGCTCGAATTCGACCGATTGCGCAACGCGAGCCGGCTCATTCGCAACCGGAGCGGGCTCTGCTACAGCGGGCTCTGGTGCAGCGGGCTCAGATGCGGCGGGCTCAGATGCCGGGCGTTCGGGTGCCGGCGTAGCCGGACGGCGGGCGCGGCCTCCGAGTTGGGCGCGGCCGGTCTTCGGATCGGTCGGCGACGCAGCGTCAGCAGGTGCCGCAGTTGTGGTCGCTACCGGCGCAGCAGCGTTGGGCGCAGCCGCAACGGCGATGGTGGGGGCACCCGCAGCAATCTGCTTCTCCAGTTTCGCAACGCGTGCCGTCAACGCTCCAAGCGCGGCGCTGGCGTCTCCGGAGGCCGCGGCATCCGAGGTGAGCTTGACGATCGCGACGTCGAGCAAAACCCGCGGGTCGGGCGCGTTGCGCATCTCGGTCAACGCTTCGCCGAGCTGCTCAATCCCGCGCACGAGTCCGGCAGCGCCAAGTCGCTGGGCCTGGTCTGACAAAGTCGAAACATTGAGCGACGGCAACTGGACAAGATCCGGCGCCATGATCGAAAGGAACCCGTTACGGAGGTAGCCAATCAGTTCTTCAGTCAGCCTCCGCGGGTCGCGTCCGAGGCCGATCGCCCCAGCCGCCATCGTCAAAGCCCGGCCGGCGTCACGCTCTATCATCGATTCGACGAACTCGCCGAGGGGCACGGTCTCGGCACCTTCGCCACCGGTGTTTGCAACCAATTCGAGGGCCGACAGCGTGTCGCGCGCCGAGCCGCCGCCTTGCGCGAGGACCTGTTCGATTGCAGTATCCGAGACAACGAGGCCGGCGTCTTCAGCGACCCAACGCACATGCTGCTCCAACGTGTCCGCGGGCAGCAGGTGGAACTGCAAGTGCTGCGTGCGGCTCCGAATGGTGTCGGACATTTTCTGCGGGTCGGTGGTTGCCAGCACGAACACGACGTGCGGCGGCGGCTCTTCGAGCGTCTTG
>CALAHA010000346.1 GCA_937891565.1 uncultured Ilumatobacter sp.
CCTGACCAGGGGCTGAGTTTCTGGGAGGTTTCGTTGTCAAGTGGCACTTCCAGACAGCGGCGAGCGCACGTAGCCTGGACTTCGATGAAGACGCGCACACTGCTCCTCCTGTCGGTGGGTACCGCACTGATGATTCTGCTCGCCGGTGGAGCGCTGCTGTTGCAGCTCTCCAACCAGGAGTCGACGACGGAAGCAACGAGCCTGGGGTCGGCCACAACGATCGGCGATGTCGACGTCACCGTCGTCTCTGCTGCCGTTACCGGCGAGCGGCTCGTGGTGTCGGTCGAGATCGGCGGCGTCGACGACAACGATGGCATCGTCAGTTTTCGATTGGTCACGGGTGATCAACGGCTCAATCCAATCGCAGCACAGGCCGACGGCCGGTGCGACTCAATCAGCGTTGCCGTCCAGGCGTGCACAATCGAGTTCGACATCAGCGCCAGCGAGGGGACGAGCCGCGTCCTTGTGCTGCGGCGCGGCGAAGAACAAGCCACCTGGCGTCTGGGCTGAGCGGCGGGCCTGAGCGTCGCATTTCGGAACGACTTTCGGAACGATTTGGTGAACCTGTTGCTCTGACCACCGGCTTTACCGGACAGAACGCTGCGAGAGCGCTACCGTAAACGTCGTGAGCGATCAATTTGACGTCGTAGTAATCGGTGGCGGTCCGGGTGGATACTCGGCTGCCCTCTACGGAGCATCGGCGGGGCTGAATGTCGCCCTCGTCGAGATGGATGCCCTTGGCGGCACCTGCCTGAACCGAGGCTGTATTCCTGCCAAGGCGTTCCTTGAGACCGCTGCAGTCAAGCGTCATGTCGACCATGCAGCCGAGTTCGGGATCAACCCGCCCGGCCATGAAGAAGGTAAGAAGTCCACGGTCGACTTCGCTCGGACGCAAGCGCGTAAGCAGGGCATTGTTGACGGGCTCGTCGGCGGCATCGCTGCAATGTGTAAGGGTCGCAAGGTTGAGGTCTTCAATGGCATCGGCTCCCTCGGCCCCGGCCGCACAGTCGGCGTTGCCATGAAAGACGGCTCAAAGGCAATCATCACCGGCGATTCCGTGATCCTCGCCACGGGCTCGGTACCGCGCACCATTCCGGGCTTCGATCGGGGTGGCCCGATCATGACCAGCGACGAGGTACTCGATCTCGATTATGTGCCCAACCGGGTCGCAGTGATCGGTGGCGGCGCCATTGGTTGCGAGTTCGCATCGACTTTTGCCGACCTCGGCTCCGAGGTCACCATTCTCGAAGGAGCACCAAAGATCCTTCCCGGCCTCGATAAAGACGTTGCCAAGGTCGTCGAGCGGTCGTTCAAGAACAAGAAGATCGCATTGAAGACAGGCATCAAGGTCACCGGCCATCAGCCGAACGGTTCTGGTGGCACCACCGTCACCTTTGGCCCGAAAGACGGTGAAAGCGATTCGGTCGAGGTTGATGTTGTCGTGGTGTCGGTCGGTCGTCGGCCGCTCGCTGACCATCTCGGTCTTGACGGCACCGCAGTCGTCGTCGACGAGCGTGGCTTTGTGCAGGTCAACGAGTACTGCGAAACCGGCGAACCGGGCGTGTACGCAATTGGCGACTTGATCAACACGCCGCAGCTCGCGCACGTCGGCTACGCCGAGGCGATTCTCACCATTAAGCACCTCCTCGGTGAGAGCCCCATGCCGATCCGCTACGACCGGGTTCCGTGGGCGATCTACTGCCACCCAGAAGTCGCATGGGCGGGCCCCGACGAGCAGCAGGCCAAAGATGCCGGCTACGACGTGGTCGTCGGCAAGCACCCCTTCAAGTTCAACAGCCGGGCGCAAATCCTCGGTGAGACCGAAGGCATCGTCAAGGTCATTGCCAAGAAGAACGCCGACGGCACAGCGGGTCAAGTGCTCGGGGTGCACATGGTTGGGCCGTGGGCCACCGAGCAACTGTCAGGCGGCTACCTCGCCGTGAACTGGGAAGCAACGGTCGACGAGATCGCCGAGTTCATCCAGCCGCACCCCAGCCTCTCCGAACTGTTCGGCGAAACAGTGCTCTCGCTCACTGGCCGCAGTTTCAGCGGCTGACCCCCGCCTCTTCAGTCATTTCACTCGCAACACACTCGCATTTCAATAAGGACTCACCATGGCAGACGTCATTCTTCCCCAGCTCGGCGAAACGGTTACCGAGGGCACCATCACTCAGTGGTTTAAGAAGGTCGGTGACGAAGTCGCTGAAGACGAGCCGTTGTTCGAAGTGTCGACCGACAAGGTTGACACCGAGGTGCCGTCGCCGGTCTCCGGCACGCTCATGGAAATCCGCGTCGAGGAGGGTGAGACTGTCGACGTCGGCACCGTGATCGCCGTCGTCGGCGACGGTGGCGACGCTGCTCCGGCTGCACCCGCCGCCGAGCCGGCTCCCGCACCCGCACCTGAGCCGGCTCCCGCACCCGCACCCGCTCCAGCGCCGATGGCAGCACCCGCTCCAGCGCCGATGGCAGCACCCGCTCAGTCAACGACGGCACAGGCTGGCGACAATCGTCTGCTCTCGCCGGTCGTGCGCCGTCTGGTGAACGAGAACAGTCTCAATCCCGACTCGATTCCCGGCACCGGCCCTGGCGGCCGGATCACCCGCGACGACGTGCTCGATCACATCGATGCCGGCGGCGGCAAGGCAGCCCCGGCCGCTGCGCCAGCGGCAGCCGCTGCTCCAGCTCCGGCACCAGCTCCGGCCGCTGCGCCAATCTCGGTTCCCACAGCCGATGTAGGCGCCCGCGACACATCGATCCGGCTCTCCAAGATCCGTCAGCTCACTGGCGATCACATGATTATGAGCAAGGCGGTCAGCCCGCACGCCTTCAGCGTCGTCGAAGTCGACTTCGCCAGCGTCGACATCACCCGCAATGCGGTCAAGGACAGCTGGAAAGCACAGCACGGCTTCAGCCTCACGTACCTCCCGTTCATCTCACGCGCAGTCATCGACGGCCTGCGTGAGTTCCCGCACCTCAACGCAAGCGTCGGTGACAACGAGTTGATCATCCACAACTACATCGATCTCGGTATCGCGGTCGACCTGGATTACGAGGGTCTGCTCGCACCGGTGCTCCGTGACGCCGAGACCAAGCGCCTCGGCGCAATCGCCACCGAAATCTATGATCTCGCCAACCGGGCCCGCGACCGCAAGCTCAGCCCTGACGAAATCTCTGGCGGCACCTTCACGCTGTCGAACAATGGCTCGGCCGGTTCAGTGCTCACCATGCCAATTATCAACCAGCCGCAGGTTGGCATCATCTCGACGGATGCAATCGTCCGCAAGCCGGTCGTCACCAAGGGTCCCGATGGCGGCGAGGCAATTGCCATCCACCCGGTCGGCAATCTGGCAATGAGCTGGGATCACCGTGCATTCGACGGCGCCTACGCTGCGGGCTTCTTGAAGCGGGTCAAGGAGATCCTCGAGACCAAGGACTGGTCGACCGAATTGTGAGAGACGACCGTTTCAGTTGGGGTCAGACCCCAACTGAAACTGCTCCGCTGCGAGTCCGATGGTTGGGCAGCGTGCCTTACCGCGAAGCGCTCGCGGTCCAGACGTCGCTGTTCGAACACGGCACAGATCAACATTTGCTGCTCTTGGAGCATCCGCACGTTTTTACCTACGGGCGAACAACCGACCTCACGACCAACCTGAAGTGTGAGCCCGCTGCTGTCGGTGCCGAGCTGATTGCGGCCAAACGCGGTGGTGACATCACGTATCACGGTCCCGGCCAACTCGTTGGTTACCCGATCCTGAACGTCGATAACTCGCTTGGGGCAACGGGTCATGTGTGTGGTGTCGAAGGTCTGATTATCGACGTGCTGACCGAACTCGGCGTGGCGAACGCGAGTCGGCTCGATGGCTACGCGGGCGTCTGGCTCGACGCAGGCACGACGAGCGAACGCAAGATCTGCGCGATCGGCGTGCGGTTGAAGAAAGGGCGGACCATGCACGGTTTTGCCCTCAACGTCACGACTGACCTGACCTACATGCGCGAGCACATTGTGCCGTGCGGGATCGGCGACAAGCCGGTCACCTCGCTGGCCGAAGAGGGTGTCGACGTATCGATGGCCGACGTCGTTGACATTGTTGCCCGCTTGGCTGGTGATCGCTGGGCTGCTGCTGATGCCGCTCCTGGTGATGCGGGCCGTGGGGTAGTCGAACGTCAAGACGTTGCGTGGAAGCACGCTGCTGACGGGCGTGACCTCACTGCGTTCTCACGTGGTGAGGGTCCCGGTGACCAGGTGAAACTCGTATCAGCACGCGCCACCGGTCGCCTCGAAGCTGCCGGTGTCGATGTCGCCGCAGGGCTGTCGATCGAGACGCGTAAGCCCGACTGGTTGCGCCCGAAGGTCAACCTCGGCCCCGAAGTGCTGGAACTGAAAAAGACGATTCGTTCGCTCGACCTTGTCACGGTGTGCGAAGACGCCGGCTGCCCAAACCTGTCTGACTGCTGGTCCGATGGCACGGCAACCTTCATGGTGCTGGGTGAGCGGTGTACTCGTGCCTGCGGCTTCTGTCTGGTCGATACGCGTCAGCCACTGCTGCCCGCCGACGATGAGCCTGCACGTGTTGCTGAGGCAATCGACCGGATGGCGCTCGATCATGCGGTACTCACAATGGTTGCCCGCGACGACCTTGCAGACGGCGGCATGGCTCACGTCGCGGCGTGCGTCGAAGCAATTCGGCTCCGCCGCCCGTCAGCGAACATCGAAACGTTGATCTCTGACGCAAAGGGTGACGAAGCGTCGCTTGAGCTGCTGTTTGCGTCGCGCCCCGACGTGATGAACCACAACGTCGAAACTGTCGCCCGGCTCCAGCGCGCTGTTCGGCCGTCTGCCAGCTACGCCCGTTCGCTCAGCGTGCTTGCTCGGGCGAAGAAGGCTGGCCTGATCACCAAGACCGGGTTCATGGCAGGCCTCGGTGAGACCGATGACGAGATCGTTGGCCTGCTCGCTGACGTTGCCAACCTGGGCGTCGACATCGTCACCATTGGTCAGTATCTCCGGCCGACGTCGAACCACCTACCGATCGCCCGCTACGCCGACCCGGCTGAGTTTGACCGCTGGAAGCAGATCGGCGAATCGTTCGGCATTGGCCATGTCGAAGCCAGCCCGCTGACCCGCAGCAGCTACCACGCCAAGCAGGCGTCCGACGCCGTCGCTGCCCCGGTTGCTGTCGCGGTGTCGATTTCGCTCTGACCGAGTCGTAGCGAATGACCAACCGGCCCGTCGGCCGGTGATGGGACGTGTCGCGAGGGGCGCGCTGCACCAGATTCCCAGCTTTTCTTCGAGATTTCTGTGGCAGCAGGTGCGCCACAGGCCCGCCTGGATGCGGGTCTGTGCAGCGCACGGCGTGTCGTGTGGGCGGGTCGTGAGCTCGGTCGAAGCGACGGTGTAACGCCTGGTCTGCGATGCCGTGTGACCTGCTGACGTCGACCGCTGGGTTATTCTTTTGCAAGCATCGCGGCCGAAGATGTGTTCGATTGCTTATGCTATCATCAATCACATGTTCGCAGCACGGATCGACGAGTTGGC
>CALAHA010000347.1 GCA_937891565.1 uncultured Ilumatobacter sp.
CGAGTGGTGGCCGCTTGAAGTCGTCGTGGACGGGCGCGAAACCGTGATGGGCAGGTACGCCGAGGTCGGCGAACGTCAGCACAGCGACCACACCGGGCATCGATGCTGCCTCGTCGGTCTCGATGGAGTCGATCGTGCCGTGCGCGACATCGGACCTGACGAACACTGCATGCAGCGAGCCCTCGATGTGGAGGTCGTCAAGATAGATGGCGGTGCCGGTCAGCAGCCCCGGATCTTCGGTACGCGTGACGCGGGTACCGAGAATCGAGCCCGGCGTGCGGGTGGGAGACATGGCGGTGTGCTCTGCGGTCATCTTGACCGAGAGTACCGGTGGGTCCGGCGGGGCGCGTTGCCCGAGCACCGAACTCAGTGATCGATGTGTTCGTCCGCGATCCAGCCGGTGATGGTGAACGACGCCGGTGGATCGATGCTGAGCGGTGCAGAGGTGCGCGACCCGAGTGTCTTATTCGACCCACACTGGGGTTCGCCGATGCTGTAGAGCCCGTTCCTGTCGCCGTCGCCGAAGTCGCGCTGATCGCTGAGGACCGGGCGCATCAACTCCTGGACAGCGCTGACATGATTGAGCCCGACCAGGTGCCCGAGCTCATGTGCGAAGGTCGCCGTGATGTCGCCTGGCTCGGTGACGTCATCGATGTCGGCCAGTGCGAACCCGCCGCGAACGATCCATGCAAACGATCCGTCTTGCACGAGGTTGTCGCCGCTGCCGGAACCGATGCCGCCAATGCCGATGACGGAGCCGCCGAGAATCGGTGTTGCTGTCGAATCAGAGAAGCCAATGACGGCCATTGCTTGGCCGACGCCAGGGACGTTGGCATCGATGTTGTTCGTGTTGAGGCTGCCGTTGACGTCACCGAGAAAAACGAAGTCGAAGCCGGAGGCGTTCTCGACCTGGCGGATTGCCTTGTTCATCGCATCGATTTGGGTCCTGTTGGCGCGCCGGGTGTTCACGGCGTACGTGATTGGGTCGCATGGACGCCAACCGAAGTACTTGCGACCGTTGCGCGAGTACGGAGCGAGGCCACTGTCTTGGCCAGCGGCCTGCAGGTACTCGTAGTTGTTGTTGGCACGCGGAATCGGGATGGCGCAGGAATTTTCAGTTTGCGGCGTCGGTTCAGTTGCTGCTGCTGCTGCTGTTGGTGGTGTGCCGGTCCTGTCGAGGAAATAGCCGGTTATGTCGGCGACGAAATCGGTGCCGTGACTGGAGAACAGATCAATTTTGCCGGCGTTGAGTGCTACGACGGCGTGGTTGCCGACGGTCTGATCGGAGCGCACGGCGTTCACCGATGAGTATGGCTCTGGCCGTTTCGTTGCGAAAGGGAACGCCTCGAGAAAGCCCGCCTGGAGCGTGTTGGTCATCGTCAGATTCATGGTGACTGCGCTAACGCCCGTTGTCGGCACGTCGAGTTCGCCGGCAACTACGAGGCTGTCCGTTCGCTCGGCACCGATGCCCTGCGATCGACATGGAGCCTTGTTTGATCGGCTGTCCGCGAGCCGCTGCGGGAGCAGCGGAACATAAAGGCCCTCAGACGTCTTGGGTGCTCGGGTGCCGGTCATGTACCCAACGACATCGACGATCACGTCGGAGCCCGCAAGGCTGAAGATGCGCACCTTGCCGGCGGTGACCCCGGTGATCACGCTGTTCGCAACGGTGTAGTTGGCGGTCGGATAGTTGAGGTTGGCTGCTGGGTTGGGCCGCACCTCGCCGTCGGCCCACACGGTGAGGTACCCGGGGCCGGCGGTCTCCGTTACGGCAATGTTCAGTACAGCGGCCGATGCTGTTGGCGGAATCTGGCCGGTGAGGTCAACAACGATCGACTTGCCGGCCCCGATCGGAGCGCGCTCGCGGGTGTCGATAGCCCGATCAGGAACGATTGGAATAAACCGGCCGTCGGCACTCGAATCGGCCCGCTCGAACACACCCTGGACATCAACGGAAAGGTCGGTGCCGCTGAGCGAGTAGATCGAGATCATCCCGCCAGCTCCAAGTGGCACGATTGCAAGGTTCGGAACGACGGATCCAGCAGTTTGGTAGTTGAGCGACGACACGTTCGGCTGGACCGATCCGGTCGGCCACGCAGTCAGAAATCCGGGGCCCAACGTGTCAATCGCCGTCACGTTGATCGCCACAGCTTCGACTTTGGCGGGATCAATACCCTTCGCCACGATCGCGGCTGACACGGCGGTGTCGATCGGATTCAGCTTGAGTGCTTTTTTGGGTTGCAGTGCGTCCGATTCGCGGGTGTCCAGGACGCGCATTGGAGCGATCGGGACGTAGCGGGTGGCGAGCCCACCCGCGGCTGCCTGCGCCGGCGTTCCGCTGAGCGACGAGACTCCGAGGACCAACGTGGAAGTGACGAGAGCAAAAGCGAGCGTCAGACGAAGCGGTCGTTGCAGTGAGGTAAACGTCCGCAGAATCACAAGGGCGAAGTTAGGCGACTTCGACACGTCGGGTTGAGCGGAGGTTGAAGAAAGCGGGCGGCGGCTTGGGTCGTCGCCTGTCGAACCAGCGCGGGTGAGAGATGGGCCTCTCGCAGGTCAGCGAGCGAGCTCCGCCGTTTCGCCGAGATCGCTTGCCGACTTGGGTCGGGCGTCCGGGAGGCCTCGGCTGACGAGCATTGCGAGCATCATGCACACCGCGGACACGCCGAGCACGATCCGAGTTCCGTCGGCGTCGGCGGTGACGAACCCAGCAATGAGCAAGCTCGTCGCGATGCTGCCGACATAGCGACTCATCGACAGGACTCCGGCGGCGGCTCCGGCCCTGGAGGCCGGCACTGAGCCGAGTGCCGCAGACATCAGATTCGGAGTCGTGAGCCCGAGTCCAACACCGAACACAGCGAGCCCAGCGACCAGGACCATCGGAGCGACCGACGACCCAGCCAGCAGTAGTAGCGCGACCCCGGTCGAAGCGATGGCGAGGCCGATGGTGGCTGGGCGGCGACGGCCGCGGTCGTCGCCAGCGCGCCCCCCGATCGGACCCATCACGATCATCCCGATTGTCAGGGCGGACAGCACGATCCCGATCGGACCTGCCTCCCACCCGCGTGCGTTGAGGACGATCGGCGTCAACAGCAGCAAGGCGTACTGGGCCTGTGTCGAGAGTGCTTGCGCGGAGAACCCGACGACGAACACCCGATTCAGGATTCGCTCATCTGGAACGGTCACCGCTTGGCGGTCTTCGATTACCGAACCCGGCGCTTGGCTTCGACGCGCCGTGAGCAATGCCATCGCCGCAATTGGCACGTTGAGGAGGAAAATCGCCTGCCAGCCGAATGACTGGACGAGCAATCCACCAATGACGGGTCCGAGGGCGGCACCGGTGCCGAGGACGGAACCAAGGATGCCGAACACGCGCCCCTGCTGATCAGGACCGGCAATGGAGCGCAGCAGTGATTGGGCCCCAGGGCTCAGCGTCGCCGCGCAGATGGCCTGCAGGGCGCGTGCCGCGACGAGCAGCCCGAACGACGGCGCGAAGGCCGCACCAAACGAAAAGACGGCAAGCCCGACGAGGGCAACCAAAACCGACTTTCTGGCACCAAATGCATCGGTGATGCGGCCAGCGATTGGCTGTCCGACCAGCATCACCACGAGATAGAGGGTGATCAATGTCGTGACTGCCGCGGTGGACACCTCGAAGTCATCGGCGATCGCCGGCAGCGCGACGGCAATCATCGTTGAATTGAGCGGCACGAGTCCTGCAGCTGCAGCAATGCCAAGGATCTTGGCTGTTGGGATGTCGGTGGTCGGTCGCATGCGCCGAGCATCTTTACCCATCACAACAGGGTAATTTCACCCTTCGCCCCGTCGACGCGGACGCGGTCCCCTGTTTTGATGCGCGTGGTCGCGTTCACCGTGCCGACGACGGCCGGGAAACCCATTTCACGAGCGACGATTGCCGCGTGGCAGGCGTGGCTGCCATGGTTGGTGACGATCCCGGCGACGAGATGCAACACCGAGTTGAACGCTTCGCCGGTGGTAGGCGTAACGATCACCTCACCTTCTTCGAGATCGAGCAAGTCGTCGATGTCGCTGACGAGGCGTGCCGGACCCTCGTAGATCTTGTCGGTGATCCCGATCCCCCGAATCACAGTTTCGTCGCCTGCCGACGCGTCGAGCTGACCGAGGATCGACTCGATCATGAACCCGATGGACGACATCATTCGCCCCAGCGCTGGCGGCAACCCGTCAACTGGTGGCGGGGGCGGAGGTGGCGGCCCAAGGTGACGGGGCGCCCCTTCGGCGGTCAGACGGCGCCGGAGCTCGCCACGTTCAGCGAGAGCATCGCCGGTCGGACCCGCTCCGCCCAGGACGAGCGCAGCCTCTTCGGGTGTTGCCTCGAGCATCGTTGTTGGATTGTCGATAGCGCCGCGGTCAGCCGCACGCTTGCCGACCTCGAGCAGTGCGCGGCGCAGGAGTCCGATGGCGGTGATCTCGCTGAAGATGCCCCGTTCGTCGCGCAGCCGGTAGACCGCCCGTGCTTCGCCGACGAGTTCGTCGAACTCGGCCCGGTGCTCATCGGGGACCCGGGCGCGGAGGTCGGCTGCAAGCTGGTCGGCCCGCTTGCGGGCGGCATGCGGATCCGCCACGAGTGCAGCGCCAAGCTTGCCCATGATGACCGCCGGTTGCTCGCGCAGTGTTGGACTGACGATATCGAAGCCGTCGAGCACACGATCTTGTACCGACCGCACGTATTCGTTTACCGCGGGGACGGCGGCACGCAATTGGTCGAGCCGAGCGCCTGCGTCGCCCGAACCCGTGACGAGCGCGGAGGCTGCCGGGTCGGCGCGAATCGCTGCGAGCGCTTCGGTCATTTCACTCGACGTGACACCGGAGATCGGTGAGTAGCCGTCGAGGACGCCGAGTACAGCCGTCGGTGGCATGTCTGCCCAACCGGCGAAGTGGATGGCGAGGTCCCCGACGGGCAACATCGCGCCCATGTTGAACCGATGATGTTGATACACCATTGCGGTGACGTGAGCCGATACGTGCTCAAGATGTTCGGCGAGCGATTCATCGTCGAGTCCGGCGATGTCGACATCACCGAGTTCGCGGTGACGCTTGATCGACGCCGGCTTGCACTCGTTGTCCCAGAGCGCGAGATCCTGGCGCCAGCGCTTGACCGCGAAGGTCTCCTCCGCGAGCGCGGCTCGCCGACCGAACTCGGCGCCGATCTGGTCCGGGCTCATCGGGCCGTCAGGCCCGGGCATGTCGAATGGCTGCGGCTGGTGATAGGTGAAACCGTTCACCTGGGCCATCGCCAGACGGTCGAGCAGCAGGCCATATCGCGCGAACGTCTCGGTGAACCCCCGGTTAAACCCGTCCGGGTAGAGCGCCCGCATCGCCGCGGTCTGCGAACACGGCGCGTGCGCCGAGTCCTGCTGCCATGGCCCAGGTGCGGGTGGCGTCCAATCTGACATAGTCCCCTCCTTCTGCTGCTCGCGTCCCCCGACACGATTTCCCACCGACAGTACTGCGCCTCAGCAGGTGCCAGCCACGAAAATTTTCCTTCCGGTTTGGTGACCTGAAGCGTCGAGTTCGCCTTCGCTGGGATAATTCTCGAGGCGATCGAGGTCGTCTCGGTCGCTTGCAGCCCCTACGATGTCGACGCACAGTTCGGCGCAACCGATCAAAGGGAGTCCGCTCCCGTACATCGTGCCGGTCAGGCCTCTCTAGCTCAATGGTAGAGCAGTGGACTTTTAATCCATTGGTTCTGGGTTCGAGCCCCAGGGGAGGCACTACTCGATCGCGATCTTGAGGCGTCGGCTTCAAACCGCGACGGCGACGGCTTGCTGAAGTCGGCGAATCGCACGGTCGCGGCGATTTCGAATGGTTCGTGGGGTGACGCACTGTTGGCGAGCCACGGCACCCGGCGAACCTGTGCACACCAGCGCTCGAATCAGATCGAGATCGCGGGTCGCAACGCCAGCGAGGCGCGCTGTGCGGACAACGTCCGCCAACTCGACGAGTGCCGATGACGGCGGACAGGCCACTCGTTCGCCGAGTAGCCGTGGCTCGGTCGGTGTCTCGGCCGGTACTTGGCGTCGGGCGTCTCGTCGAAAGGCGAGGTATATCGCATCCGAGATCAAGCCGGCAGCCACATGGCGAGTGCGCCTGGTGATGTCGTAGTTGCGGATTGCGATCCAGGCCGCACTCACGGCCTCTTCAACCGGGTCGCCGGCCTCACTCAGGAATCGGTACTTCGCCGCAGCGCTGATTAAGCCGGGCAGGAGCCGCTGCACCACGATCCGCCCGGCCAGCGCGTCGTGCCGGGCAAGCTCCACCAGCAGTAACAGGAGGCTGTTTCCGGCGTCGCCGTCAGAGCGCTGTGTTGCGTCGATGAGTTCCTGGGCATCGGTGAGTTGATCAAATCGGGCGGTCTCAGCGGTTGGCACGTGCAACGCCCACGAACGGATCGTGCGGACGGTGCCTCGAGTGGTGGCGGTGTGCTGCCAATCGGCATCGAGGCGGTCGGAGAAGCGGTGTGGGCGATGAATTTCGGTCATGGCTGCACGTTGCGCTCCGGCCCTCACCGGCATGCTCACCGGCATGCTCACCGGGCGCTGGCTGCATGCCTCACAGG
>CALAHA010000348.1 GCA_937891565.1 uncultured Ilumatobacter sp.
CTGCTGCGTGCAATCGTTCGCGCTGCGGTGAAGAGCGCCGAGCCGTATGGCATCCCGGTCACCACGAAGTTCCGGATGGGCCTCTTCGATGACTGGCTCATGCACAAACGAACCGGTCAGATTTGTGCCGAAGAGGGCGTCGCAGCGATTGCGCTGCACGCTCGCACGGTCCAGCAGCACTACTCGGGTGAGGCCAGATGGGATGCAATCGGCGAGCTCAAGGATGCAGTCGGCTCGATCCCGGTGCTCGGCAACGGCGATATCTGGGAAGCGTCAGATGCAGTAAAGATGATGGAAGCAACCGGCTGCGACGGTGTCGTGATCGGACGCGGTTGCCTCGGACGGCCGTGGCTGTTCGGCGACCTCGTGGAGGCGCTGTCGGGCCGAGCAGTTCGTCCGAGTCGAACGCTCGGCGAAGTGACCGAAGTGATGGCCCTGCACGGTCGCCTGCTCGCTGACCATATGGGTGAAGACCACGCCATGCGTGACTTCCGCAAGCACTCCGGCTGGTACATGAGCGGTTACCCGGTCGGTTCCGAAGTGCGGCGGCGGTTTGCGCTTTGTGCGTCGCTTGCCGAGCTCGATGACATCATGGCGCTGCTCGACCCGACCGCAGAGATCGTCGAGGGTGGTGAGCGCATTAAACGCGGCCACACCAACGGCCCGATCAAGGTCTCATTGCCGGAAGGGTGGCTCGACAACGAGACGCGCGCTGGGCTCGAGAGCGATGTGTCAGTCCCTGATGACGCCCACGTCATGGCCCTCTCGGGCGGCTGAGCGTGCTCGGTCTCACGGCACCACTCGTTCTGGCGTCAGGTTCGCCTCGGAGGCGTGAGCTCCTGTCAGGAGCCGGTTTGCGTTTTGCGATCCGGCCCGCCGACATCGACGAGACCCCATTGACCGGCGAAGCTCCGGCCAACTATGTGCGCCGCCTTTCCATCGAGAAGGCGGATGCGTCCATGACGTCACCGCTCGCCAGCCCGGCCGAGATCTTGCTGGCTGCCGACACCACCGTCGACGTCAACGGCGAAATCCTTGAGAAGCCGCTCGACGCCGACGATGCGTACCGGATGTTGCGCATGCTGTCCGGGCGGAGCCATCTTGTCCACACAGGCGTCACGGTGTCGGTACCCATCGCCGCAGCCCGCCGCTCAAGCACGATCGTCGTTACCACCGAGGTCACGTTCGCTGATCTCGAAGACGCCACGATCGACTGGTACCTGGACACCGGCGAGGCAATGGACAAAGCCGGGGCCTACGGCATCCAAGGCGCGGCCGGGGCCTTCGTCGAGAAGATCAACGGCAGCGTCACCAACGTCATTGGTCTCCCCCTCGCCGAGACCCTCAAGCTGCTCCGCGACGCTACATCAGCCTGAATAGCAGAAGAACTTCTCGTGAGCAGTCGGCATTGGCGGTTGCCATTGTCTCGCGCGACATTTATCATTGGCACTCGATAGGGGAGAGTGCCAATTCGGTACTCGACTCAAACCGATACATCATCAACACAACAGTGACGTGCCAATGGAGGCAACACACATGAACCTGAAGCCGCTGGACGACCGCATCGTCGTCCGACCCGCAGAGCCCGAGACTCAGACCGCTTCCGGTCTCGTCATCCCCGACACCGCCAAAGAGAAGCCGCAGCAGGGCGAAGTCCTTGCCGTTGGACCGGGCAAGCGCTCCGACAGCACCGGTGAACTCATCCCCGTCGGCATCAGCGTCGGCGATACCGTTCTGTACAGCAAGTACGGCGGCACCGAGGTCGCCTCGGGTGGCGAAGACCTGCTCGTCCTCAACAGCCGTGACGTGCTCGCCATCGTCGGCTGAGTAACCCCACCGCTGTAACCACTACAAGATCTGAAAGAGAAATAGCAACATGGCAAAGATTCTGAAATTCGACGACGAGGCGCGCCGCGCACTCGAAGCCGGTGTCAACAAGCTCGCTGACGCCGTCAAGGTCACCCTTGGACCGAAGGGCCGCAACGTCGTACTCGACAAGAAGTTCGGCGCACCGACCATCACCAACGACGGTGTGTCAATCGCCAAGGAAATCGAACTCGACGATCCGTTCGAGAACATGGGCGCACAGCTCGTGAAGGAAGTCGCCACGAAGACTGACGACATCGCCGGTGACGGCACCACCACGGCCACCGTGCTCGCACAGGCCATGATCTCGGCCGGCATGCGCAACGTCGCAGCAGGCGCCAACCCGATGTCGCTCAAGCGTGGCATCGAAGCCGCAGTCGTTGCCGCCGTGCAGTCGATCGCCGATCAGGCGAAGGACGTCGACGACAAAAAGGACATCGCTTCCGTCGCCACCATCTCCGCCGCTGACGCCAGCGTTGGCCAGGTCATTGCCGACGCCATTGACAAGGTCGGCAAAGACGGTGTGGTCACGGTCGAGGAGTCGAACACGTTCGGCACCGAACTCGACTTCACCGAAGGCATGCAGTTCGACAAGGGCTACCTGTCGCCGTACTTCGTGACCGACACCGAGCGCCAGGAAGTCGTCCTCGAAGATGCCTACGTCCTGCTCAACAGCGCCAAGATCAGCACGGTCCAGGCCATGCTGCCGACCCTCGAAGCAGTGATGCAGACAGGCAAGCCGCTCGTCATCATCGCCGAGGACATCGAAGGCGAAGCACTGGCCACCCTCGTGGTCAACAAGATCCGCGGCACGTTCAACGCAGCAGCTGTCAAGGCTCCCGGCTTCGGCGATCGCCGCAAGGCGATGCTGCAGGACATGGCAGTCCTCACCGGCGGCCAGGTCATCAGCGAAGAGGTCGGCCTCAAGCTGGAGAACGTCACCCTCGACCTGCTCGGTACAGCCAAGCGCGTCGTGATCACCAAGGACAACACGACCATCGTTGATGGCGGCGGCGAGAGCGCCGACATCGAAGGTCGCGTTAACCAGATCAAGGCTGAAATCGAGAACACCGACTCCGACTGGGATCGTGAGAAGCTGCAAGAGCGTCTCGCAAAGCTGGCCGGCGGTGTGGCACTGATCAAGGTCGGCGCCGCAACCGAGGTCGAGCTCAAGGAAAAGAAGCACCGCATCGAAGACGCCGTGTCTTCGGTTCGTGCAGCCATCGAAGAAGGTGTGGTCGCCGGTGGCGGCACCGCCCTCATCCGTGCCCGCGCCGCAGTGCTGAAGGTTGTCGAGTCGCTGGAAGGCGACGAGGCCACCGGCGCCAAGACCGTCTGGGAAGCACTTCTTGCCCCCGGCCGTAACATCGCCAACAACGCTGGCCTCGAAGGTTCCGTCGTCGTTCGCGAAGTCGAAGCAGCCAAGGGCGCCATCGGCATGAACGCTGCAACCGGCGAGATGATGGACCTCATCAAGGCCGGCATCATTGACCCGGCCAAGGTCACCCGTGCGGGTCTGCAGAACGCAGCCTCGATCGCAGCACTGCTCCTCACCACCGAGGTCCTCGTCGCTGACGCGCCCGACGCCGGTGGCGACAGCGGCATGGGCGGCATGGGCGGCATGGGCGGCATGATGTGATCCTCCCGGCACGACTCTGACCCAAATCGGTCGTGCCGGCCCCTGACTCCGTCAGGGTGGATCGACTTCGTCGCTCCGATTATCAGTCCAGCCCCGGAATCGCATTGAGCGATTCCGGGGCTGCGCTCGTTTTCGCCCCGCTCGTGGCCTCGCTGGCTCGACGTGCGTCCGGGTC
>CALAHA010000349.1 GCA_937891565.1 uncultured Ilumatobacter sp.
GATCGGTTCGCCGAGTAGTTCTCGCCCAGCGCGCACGATTTGACCGTCCCGAACAAGCGGTCCGAGTTCTGGGTGAACGGTCGCGAAGTGCTCGCTGCGTGCGAGTACCGGTCCGTTGTCGGTCATCTCATGGTGCTGGAGCACACGATCATCATCGGACGCGGCAATCTCGTCAGCCCACCGGCTGAGGCAATCGCGGATATCGGGACCAAGCAGGGCGGGCAGATGCACGAACCCGTCACGTTGCCAAGCTTCAATGGATGTGGCGTTGAGGGTGCCTTCGGCGGTCATTGGTTTCCCGTTTCGGGTCGGATTGGTCGGAAGGGCGGGCGTAATCCAATCGGGGTAGGAGCGATGCGATCGTTCGCCGCAACGACGAGATGCACTGTTGGTAGCCGCTCATCAAATGCAACGAGGACGAGATCACCGCGCTTGCCAACCTGCAAACGCCCCCGGTCCGTCAGCCCGACCGTGTCGGCAGGGCCGGATGTGACGAGGCCGACAGCAGTTGGCAGGTCGCACACGCCGTCTGCGACAAGGACCCCTACGGCGCCCAGCAGCGTGGTCGGCATGTAGTCAGACGAGAGTCCGTCACAGAGTCTCATCGCAACGAGCTCCGAGGCGCTCACGTTCCCCGAGTGGCTCCCGCCGCGCACCACGTTCGGTGCGCCCGACACGGTCCGCATCCCTCGCTCGCGAGCACGGCGCGCAGCTTCGACCGTGGTGGGGAATTCCGCGATCGACACCGACCGATCCACGGCGGCATCGATTTCCACGGACGATGTCGGGTCATGGCCCATCAACCGAATCGTTCCGGCATGCGCATGTTGCGCCAGCCAAGAAAACGCACGATCGGCGTTATCGAGCTTGTCGTCGCGGTCGACGACTATTTGGTCGATATACGCCTTTGCCTCGTCAGGATCGAGGCCCTTGGTTCCAGCGACATAGCGCTCGTAGTACGAGCGGTCGGTGTACTGACCGACGCCCGGCGGGTGATCTTCGGCAGACACGAGTGGTACGTCATCGATCAGGAGGTCGCCGTGTCGTTCGCGTAGCCGTGCATCGAGCGCATCGAGCCCATCGGCGTCGCGGACATCGAGGCGGTAGAGGATGTGGTGGTCGACTCGTGCGTCGGACTCGGAGCGCCGCTTGGTAATCGCATCGCACAGCTCATGTGCGAGCGCAACTGATCGGTCGTACTTCGAGCCGTTCTCGAAAGCCACCCCATGGAACACCGTCGTGACTCCGGCACCGCGCACCCGGGACTCGAACGAACGCAACGCAAAGTCGACGGGCAGCACCACGTTCGGGCGGGGACGAAGCTCCTTTTCAAATCCATCGGAGTGCGTATCAACCAGGCCCGCGAGGCAGAACAACCCGTGCCCGTCGATTGCATCTGGCGGGGCATGAGCAACCCAACCTGCTGCTTCGACGATGCCGTCGCGAACAACAATCGTCGCGTCGTCGACGACGCGGTCGTCAAGAACGAGACGCACGTTGGTCAGCGTGACGTCGACGCCGCGACCAACGCTCTGCGCCGTTCGCTGGGCATGGGGTACGGTCAAAATGGTCATCGGGCGACTCCTTCGAGGTGGTGAAGAACTTGGTCGGGCGGACCCGATTCGATGATGCGACCTGAACGCATCACCACGACCCGCGAGGCCAGGCGATCCATGGCATCGAGATCGTGGAAGACGGCGAGCACTGCAACGCCTGTCGCAGTCAAATCAGCAATCAAGGCAAGGGCCGCTTCCCGGTTGGCGGGATCAAGGGCCGAAACAGGCTCGTCGAGCAGCAACAGCTGAGGAGGTGAGATCGTGCCGGCAGCGAGGTTGACGCGCTGTTTTTCGCCGCCGGACAAGACCGAGGCAAACACGTCCCAGAGCGACTCGTCGAGATGTAAGCGGCGGAGCGCAACGGCAGCAGCTTCGATTGCCGTCTCTCGGTCCATCCCGCGAGCGATTCCTGCTCGGGCAACGATGTCAAGCGCTCCACGGCGGGGTTCGGCGCGAAGGAACTGGGAGACGTATCCGAACTCCCGCCCGCGTATTGCGGCGAGCTTGGCGTCGGCAAGTCCAGTCAACTCGACAGGGCCATTCGGCGACCGCAGTGTCACTGTTCCGGCCGACGGCAGATAGGTCCGGTAAATACATTTGAGCAGTGTTGATTTTCCTGCTCCGCTCGATCCTGCGAGAGCAATGTGCTCACCGGCGCGTACATCGAGATCGATCCCATTGAGACCTTCGACCCGTCGGCCATCGACGTTGTGCAGCACGAAATGCTTGTGCAACCCTCGGACCGACAGCACTGGAACGTTCTCGTCACGTTCGGAGTGCTCGGTTATCGCCGTCGCGACGGTCGCCTGCGTCGGGGTCTCGACGTCGGTTAGCGGTGGGGTCATGGTTGTCTCCCTCATGCTCGGGCCGCAGCCACGAGGCGTTGGGTGTACGGAGCCTGGGGGTCTTCAAAGAGCTGATCGGTGAGGCCTTGTTCAACGACGCGGCCGTGTTGCATCACCATGCAGCGGGTTGTCAGCATCTCGATCACCGCAAAGTCGTGTGACACCACCACAGCAGCGATGCCGAGTTCTTCAAGCAGGCTGCGAATCAGGTCGAGGACCCCGGCCGCGACCGAGGCATCAAGCCCTGTCGTTGGCTCATCGAGCAGCACGATTGGCGGCCGGTTTGCGAGGGCTCGCGCGAGCTGCACACGCTGGCGCATGCCACCCGAAAACGTTCGTACAAGGTCGTCCATGCGTTCGAGCGGCACCTCCGTTCGTCCAAGCAGCTCGGCAGCCCGTTCGCGGATCTGGCCAAAATTGCGCCAACCGGCTGCAGTGAGCCGGTCAGCGACGTTGCCGCCGGCAGTCACGCCGAGGTCGAGCCCCTCTGCCGCGTCCTGGTACACGACGGAAAGTTCGTCGACTCGCAACGCCCTGCGCTCTGAAGCAGTCATTGTCAGCAGGTCGACGGTCGAACCATCGCGACGCTGCATCCAGACCGATCCGGCGGTCGACGAGTGATCGCCGGCAATGGCGCGCATCACGGTCGACTTGCCCGATCCGGACTCCCCTATCACGCCGAACGCCTCGCCCGCAGCGACGTTGAAGCTCACGTCCCAGGCAGCAACGACAGAGTTTCCATCGGGGCTCTTCTCCGTGCCGGCGTTGGGCCCGGTGTGTGCAACGGCGGCCAGATTCTGGTCACCAAAGATTTTTCCCAGTCGCTCAACTCGAAGCACCGGCTGGCCGGCACTCGGTGCCTTTGAATATGCAATCGTTGCG
>CALAHA010000350.1 GCA_937891565.1 uncultured Ilumatobacter sp.
CGAAAAGACCGCTGTGGCTTTCTCTGTCGGCGTGGCGCTGGCCGAGAACCACATCAGCAATGCCATTGAGGCCTTCATCAGTCGCGCGGACGACACCGTGGGGACGACTCTCGGCGATGTCGTGATCGATGCCAGGACGGATTCGTCGATCACCGCGGTGACGTTTGCGGCATCCATGGCCATCGGCGGCGGCGCCACGGCCGGCATCGCCGTCAGCGGTGCTGGCGCCAAGGCGACAAATACGATTTTCGGTGGCACCCGGGCCTTCCTCCAAGACAGTATCGTCACAGGGGCTCGCGATGTTGTGCTGACCGCCAACAACACCGCCGACATCGACGCCACGGTGGCGTCGGTCTCTGCCTCGGTGGGGCTGGGCCAGACCGGCGTGGCATTGGCGGTCGGCGCCTCGTTGGCGGAAAACACGGTTGGCGGCGCCGACAAGGGCGCCGTGGCGGCATTCGTCAAGGATTCCAGCCTGACCGCGGCGGGGGTGTTGTCGGCCACCGCGACCGCCACGCAGACGATCGATGCGTCCGTGCTGGCCGGTGCCGTCGGCTTCTCCGGAGGGGGCTTGAGCCTCGCGCTCAGCGGCGCGGGCGCCAGTGCGACCAACACGGTGGGGATGCAGGTGGGGGCCTTTATCGACGGAGATGGCGACACCGGCATTACGGCGGCGTCGTTCGCGCTTCGCGCAGCGGACACCTCGATCATCGATGTGTTCACGGGGGCGGCGTCGATCGCAGCCTCCTTCGGTGACAAGGCTCTGGCGGTCTCGATCGGCGTCGGCCTCGCCTACAACGAGATCTCAAACGACGTCCAAGCCTACGTCGCCAATGCCGATCAGGGCGTCACCAGCACGTCCGGCGACATTGCGCTCGAGGCAACCCAGCAGGCCAGGATCCGATCGCGGGCCATGGCAGCCTCGATCGCCGCGGCCGTCGGTGAAATCGGCTTGGGTGTGAGCGGCGCCGGTGCCGAGGCGACGAACGTCGTGCTCACCAAGGCCAACGCTCATGTCGACGACAGCCGCCTGACAAGCGCGGGCGACGTGACCCTCGACGCCACCTCGAAGGGCCCCGCGCTCTTCGACCTGACGGGGGTGACAACGGCGACCCTCGACGCGCAGTCCGGCGACGACGCCTTGAGCGCAACCGACCCGCTGGCCGTGGCCCTGCGGTCGCAGTTCTCCGCGGGCGCTTCCGCACTCGCAGCGGGCGATCTCACGCTTGCGCAGTTGAGCGAGGGCGAGGCGTGGCGGCTCACCGACTCCGACAATGTCATCTACTTCCTGACCAAGGACACCGCCGGAGCCATTCAGGTCGCTCGGCCGACGATCCTTGCCGCGGTGCTGACCGCGTCGGTCGCAGTGGGTGTCGGTGCCACAGGCGGACTGGGCCTGTCGATCGGCGCTTCGCTGGCGCAGAATCTGATCGGCTACGACCGTGACGGGAACTATCTGCCGGCTGAGGTAAGGGCCTACGTCGACGGCTCGAGCATTCATGCCACCGGAAAGCTGGAGCAGACGGCCGTCAATGCGGCGACGATCGATTCCACGGTGTTCGCCGGGTCGGTCGCCGTCGCTGCGGGTGCCAATGCCGCCGCGGCGAGCGGTGCGGGTGCCTCGACGGCCAATCGCATTGCGACCCGGATCGAGGCCACGATCGACGACACCGACGGACTGCCTGGCAGCGTGAACGACGGCATTGACGCCGCGAGCGTCTCGCTCCTCGCCCGGGATTCCGCCGTGATGTCCACGTGGACCGGTGCCCTCGCCATTGCGGCTACCGTGGCGCCGCCGTCAAGTCTTGCCTTATCGATCGGTGTGTCTCTGGTTGGTAATGACATCAATAACATGGTGCAGGCCGGCATCTCCACGGCCCGGGTGACGGCTGCCGGTGCGGTCGCGATCGAGGCTGTTGAGTCGGCGATCAGCGTGGCCAGTTCCCAGACGGCGTCTTTCGCAGCGGGCCTCGGTGTCACGCTGTCGGGTGGCGGTGCGGAAGCCACGACGACCATCACCGGCATGACGCGGGCAGTCGTCGATCTCAGCACGGTTACGGCTGGCGGCAATTTCGACGTCTCCGCCACCAACTCCGCGTCGGCCACCGCGGTGGTCGAGGTCCTCTCCCTGGCGTTCGGTTTTCCGTCCGCCTCTCTTGCCCTCGCCGGATCCGTGGCCAACGTCACGATCTCTCCATTGATCGAGACAACCGTGTCTTCCTCGACGGTGACGGCGGCCGGCGACGTGATGGTGGCGGCGTCAAGCAACGTGACGGCCGACGCCACGGCCAACGGCATTACCGGCTCCACGTTCGTGGCCGCCGTCGGCGCCGTGCCCAAGGCGACCGTCATGCCGTCGATCACCACGGCGATCGATGGCAGCAGCATCACGAGCACGGCAGGCAATATCGGCCTTACGTCGCTCTATAACCTGGACGCGAGCGGAAACAGCACCGGACGGGGCACCAGCGCAACCGCCTTTGCCGGCAGCGGAAGCACATTTGCCGGGAGCGGGGCCGACGCCACCACCGAGTCGTCGCCGCGGCTTGAGGCACGAGTGAACGGCTCTGCCACGCTCGCGGCCGCCGGAAACGTGTCGCTGCGGTCGCAGTCCGACAACCGGCAGACGGCCACCGCGAAAGGACAGTCGGGCGGAGTGGTGGGCGTGGGGGCGAGCATCGCCAAGGCGACCGCGAACGGGACCACCACGGCCCGTCTGGACGGCCGGGTGGAGGCTCATCCGGCAGCGGGAGTCGTCGATTCCACGAAGGCCGGTGCCAGCGGTGTGAGCGTTCGGGCGATCGGCTCCGACCGAGCGGCAGCGATCGCCGAGGCGGTCGCCGGGGGCGTTCTCGCCATCGATGTGAATAAGTCCACGGCCGACGTGACGCCGACGGTGACCGCCGCGATCGGCAAGGACGCGCTGGTGAACGTCGCCACCAACCTTGACGTCATCGCCATCGAAAATCCGGAGGCCGATGCCCGTACCACCGGCGTGAGCGGAGGCGCCATTCAGGTCGGCGTTTCAAACTCGTACGTCACCGTCAGTCCGGCGGTGAGCAGTTCCGTGGACGACGGTGCGAAGATCATTCAATCGGATTCAACGGGCACGGTCACGGTGTCGGCGACCGCCTCGCCCCAGAGCACGGTCACGCCCCCCGATTACGTCATTCAGACGCTCGACACCGCGGCCAACACGCTGCAGGTAGCCGGTCACGGCCTCCGGGATGGCGACACGGCCCGGTATGACCGGAACGGCAACACGGCAGTCGTCGGCCCCACGGCGGACCGCGACTACAGGGTCATCAGCGTGGACGCCGACGAGCTCGCGTTTGGCGTCGTCTTCAGTGGTGAAGGAAGTGTCGTGAACGCGGCCCGCGACACGATCACATTCGATGCGGCCCACCAGTTCCAGGATGGCGACAAGGTCGTGTATCGTGGCTCGCAGACGACCGGCTCCGCAGTTACCGTCGGCGGCCTGAACGACGGCGGCGTCTATTACGTCCACGTCGTCGACGACACCACGATCAAGCTCACGACCACACTCCAGCAGGCCACCCATCCAGAGAACTCGCGGAAGACGTTCACGGCTTCGGCAGTCACAGGTGGCAGCACCTTCAACGTGAACAACACGTTCACCGACGGCCAGGCCGTCACGTTCCACACGGCGGCGCCACAAGAGTTTATTGCCGGAAAAGTGGACGTGACGGTGGGCGACAGCGGTGGAAGCCCCACGTTCACCGATGCCGCGGCCGCCGACAACATCTACCTGGCCACCAATCCTTTCCGCACCGGCGATGTGGTGACGTACCGCAAGCCGACGGATGGCGCGCCGCTCGGAGGCCTTGTCGACGGCACTGCCTACAAGGTCGTGGTTGACGGGTCGAATTCGCACCTGATCCAGCTGAAGGATATCTCCGATGATTCGCTCGTCCCCCTGTCGCCCGAGAAGAGCGGCATTGCCGCCCGGCTCGTGCACAGCCTGGTGCCCGTCTCGATCGGCGGACTCGAGGACGGCGTCACCTACTACGTGACGAATCCCACCGCCACCATCTTCCAGCTGGCGGCCACGGCGGCGGGGAGCCCCATCACCGGGCTTGTCACAGCCGGGCTCGACGCGTCGAGTGAGTTTACGATCGGTTCCGAGGGGGTCGATTTGTCCGCATCGGTGGGCGACCGGCATGAGCTGCGGCTCGATCTGAGCGGCTCGCTGGCGGGTACCACGCAGCGGCTGCTCGGGCCCGGTGGCGTGTCGCTCAACTCGCTGTCGCCGACGAGTGGCGACGGGGTCTCGACGGCTACGGCGAGCGGCTCGGGTGGTGGCATCATCGCCGTGGGAGTCAACAGCTCGACCGTGACGACGGCTCCGGTGGTGACGGCGTCGGTGGGCGGCACGCTCACCGCCAAGGGCGGCGTTGCGATCCGCACCAGCTCCGCCACTCACACGGAGTCGAACGTCGACAACTCTTCCGGCGGATTGATTGCCGTCGGAGTTGTCAATGCCACGTCG
This sequence comes from uncultured Ilumatobacter sp., assembly GCA_937891565.1. Classification (GTDB taxonomy): domain Bacteria; phylum Actinomycetota; class Acidimicrobiia; order Acidimicrobiales; family Ilumatobacteraceae; genus Ilumatobacter_A. The sequence continues at coordinate 4,511 of CALAHA010000350.1, forward strand.
ACCGCCACCAACAAGAGCCACGCGTCGATTGCGGACGGTGCGGTGATCGAGTCTGCGGGCGATGTCTCGCTGTCCAGCATGTCGGAGACGAATCACGGGGATGTCAGGGCGACCGCCCATTCAGGAGGATTTGCCGTTGACGTGCGACCCACGGCCACCGCGACCACCACATTCGACACCACGGCCACCGTCGGCCAAGGGGCTCGCGTCACCGCAGACGGTCTGCTCGAGATTCTCGCCGACACGGCGGTCAGCGGCACCACCGATGCAGATGCAGATGGCCGGGGGTTTGGCGGCGGTGCCTACGCCAACAGCACCAATCAGGTTGACGATGCCAGTAGCACGACAACCAGCAGGACGACGGCCACCGTGAGCGAAAGTGCCACGCTTATCGGGGGACGGCTGGTCGCGCATGCGACCGTGTCTGAGCTGAGCCTGAAGGCACAGGCCGACTCGGTGGCGGGCGGGTTTGTGGCGATCGCGCAATCGTTCGCGACAGTGACCGTTCCCGCGGCGGCCGCCGTCGAACTCAACATCAAACCGGGCGCGAGCGTCACCGGCTATGAGGGTGTCGATCTCGTGGCCAACTTCACCGATGTTACCACCGCCGCGACGACCACGGCCCGCCCGATCGGCGCATTTGGCGACGCGACGTCGAATGCAACGAACACCTCGAGCCTGACGTCGTCGGTGACGACCGCGGCGGGGGCGACCGTCGCAGCCGGGCCTCGTGATTCGGCCCGCGTCGATCTGTTCCAGTCGAGTTTGCATGACCAACTCGCCCTTTATGTTTCCACCGACGGCAGTGGGATCAGCGTTACCGCCAACCCGACTGTGAACAAGGAAGCCGCCGCCACCGGGAGCCCGGCGACAACGCTCACCAATGCCAAGGTCGGCACGATCGACTGGCTGGGCGACACCACGCTCCTCGGCCGCTCGAATGCGGAGCTCTTGATCGGCGCCAATGGTGCCGTTGCCAGCCAGGTCAACGTGACGTTCGACAACAGCGATTCCAACACGCTCAAGGTCAACGACATCTCCGCCAGCAGCAGCCCGGGCCAGGCGTCGCTCCATGCCGATGTCATCTCGGGCAGCGGCGGCACCTGGAAGTTTTCCGACAACCTCGAAAAAATCCGGATCGTCAATGCCTCGGCCAAGAACCTGCAGATCAACAATATCGTCCCGATCACGTCGGGCGGACAGCCGCAGGTGGACCTCGTGGGCGGCACCGACAAAGTCTCGCTGACCTTTGCCATCGAGCGGACGGTGACCCCCACCACGATCGAGATCGAAAACCTCGGGTCGTCCGACATCCTGCTCAACGGCACGATCGACAATCCGGTCGGAACAACGACGATCAGAAACGCGGGCGGCGACATCCTCGCCACCCGCGGCCGGGCCGTCGTTACGCCGGGCCCCGAGTCGCTGGTGCGGACGCACTCGCTCTCCATGGAGGCGACTGTGGGTGCCATCGGGACCGACGCGCTGCGGATGAACATCGACCTCGTGCAGAGCCCCGATGAGCCCGCGGCCACGCAGGTGGTGACGGTGATCGCAGGACCCACCGCTGCCGACGGCATCCACGCCGATCTGCGGGGCGTGCTGAGAGACCCGGCCAAGAGCGACATCGCACTCCAGTTCGGCAACGTGCGGGCCGGCGGCGACGTTGATCTGGTGTTGCAAAGCGCCGTGAAGCAGACGACCGTGACCGCCACGACCGGCGCGGTGAAGGTGAACGTGCCGAATACAACATCCCCCGCAGCGCTGACCGGCGACTACTACGGGAATTTCCACCCTGGATCGTCCTCGGCACCGAGCGGCTACGTGGGCTACTTCGGGACGGGCACTACCCCTGTGGCGAGCACCTACGACATGACCTCCGGCGTCGTGACGGCCGGTGGCGATATCGTAGTCCGTGCGGTCGCCGCCAACGCCAGCGACCCGCGAGTGAGCCTGACGGCCAACACCGATATTCTCGGCGTGGGGCACATCGATGTCCTGACCAATGGCGACGTCTCACTCGTCGAGACGGCCGGCGACCTCCGCATCAAGACAATCCAGTCGAACGCCGGCGATGCATCGCTCACCGCGACGGCCGGCTCACTCTACGAGGTCGCCACGGGCGGTGCCGATCCCGGCACGACTCCGTGGGTGATCGCCAACACGATCACGCTCTCGGCGCTCTCCGGCGGCATCGGCCGCGTGGACGATTTCCTCGAGATCGACTCCGCACATCAGGCAGCAGGCTCCGTGACGGCGCTGGCGGAGCTGGGCGTGTTTCTCCGGGAGACGGCTGGCGACCTGTCGCTCGACGCGATCCTGTCGCGGTCGGCGGATGTGTCTCTCGTGACGCTCTCCGGAGCGATTCTCGACGCGACGCCAAACGATGCCGCAGGGCTCGGTGACATCACCTGGCGGGCGAACATCCAGGCCCGCAATATCGATCTCGAGGCCAGCGGCAGCATCGGCGCCGCCGGCAACGCGGTCGATTTCTACGGCGCCGGGATCGGACAGGAGCGGAACAGCTTCGAGATCGACACGACCGCCGTGCCCGGGATGGGGCGGCTCTTCGCCCACGCCTCGCAGGGGGTCTATCTCCAGCAGATGAACGCGGCCGTTCGCGTGGCAAGCGTCGAGTCGGACAGCGGCGACGTGAGCCTGTCGGTGTTTGATTCGGTGGTGCAGGGAGAAGATGTGTACCTGCTGTCCCCATCCGGCAGCGGCCCGATTGCCGCGGATTCGCAGACGCTCACCGGCCAGGCGATCACGGTGGGCCGCGTGACCGCAACGGCGGGCAGCGTCACGATCGCGGCCGGTGATAATCTCTTCCTCGAAGCCGACACGCTTGTAAAAGCCGGGGTGGCCGTCACGATCCGCGGCGATGCCGCGGCCAGCGACCCCGATCCTGACAACGGCACAACGATCGACGTACGGGGCGACGTGCAGGCGCCGCAGGTCACGATCGCCGGCGGCGATGACCTCGACTTCCTGCAGATTTCGCGGCCGGGCGGCATCAACGCGGCCGGCACGACCGTGCTCGAGGGCCATGCCGCCGACGACCGGTTTTTCATTCAGACCGTGGCGGGCACGATGACCGCTCGCGGCGGCGCGGGCTCGGACCGCTTCTACATCTCGAGCGATGCTGCGAAAAACCTCTTCATGGGCGGGGGCGGCTATAGCGACGACGCCCAGGGATTTGATCCGTTCAGCGTCTTGACCGGCGATCTGACGGGCGTCACCGGGAGCCTTTCGATCGAGGCGGGCATCGACGGCAACGGCAACCCGGACGGCATCTATGTCGGCAGTCGCGGGAGCACCTCGGGGCTCACGGGCACGCTGAATGCCGCGCTGGGAGGCGGATCGATCACCGGCCTGGGAATCACGGGCAGCCTTTCCTACACCGCTGAGAGCAGCAGCTATGTCTATGTGGGACTAGGGTCTGGCGATGACGAGGTCACCATCCGTGGCGTCGATGCCAGGATCGCGGCCTTCGTGCTGGGCGGAGATGGCAACGACGTGGTCAACGTCACCGCCGGCAGTGGCATCGCCGGCAGTGGCATCGCCGGCAGTGGCATCGCCGGCATTGTCTCGTTCTTCGGCGAGGGCGATCGGGGCGGCGAAGGAGACGTGCTCAATGTCTTCGGCAGCAGCTCTGCGGACGATGGGCAGCTGACCTCCGTGGCCGTCACCGGGCTGGAGATGGGCCGCAATCAGCTCGTCGCCACGCACGAGGCCATCTTTGGGGTCGCCTACGACACGACGAAAGCCAATGGCGAAGCGGTTGCCGATTATCCGGCGGCGATCTATTACGCCACCCGGCGGGTGAGCGGCGGAAGCGAGACGGTGAGCAGCTCGACGGAAAACGTCCACGTGTTCCTCGGCGCCGGCAACGACACTTTCTCGGTCGATAGCACAAGCACCCACACCGTCGCCACCGTGCACGGTGGCGGCGACGACGACAGCATCGTCGTCGGCTCCACCACCACGGGGCTACACGCAGACTCTATCGGCCGCGTCGACTTCATCGCCGGCACGCTCGTCATCGACGGCGACGCCGGCACCAACAGCGTGATTCTCAACGACTCGGGCGATTCGTCTGCCAACACCGGGGCGTTCGCCAGTGGCACGGTGACGGGCCTCGGGATGACGGGATCAGTAAGCCTGGCCTCTGCCGCCACGATCCGCATCCTTCTCGGCGCGGGCGGCGACCACTTCTACGTGCCGACCACAAAACTCGATCAGACCGTCACCCTGGAAACGGGCGACGGATTCGACACGGTCTACGTGGGCACGACATCCGGCAGCGAATCCGGCGGCTCGCTCAACGGCCTGCTGGGCGACGTGGTCATCACGAGCACAACTCCCGAGTCGGAAGACACGCTGTTCATCAACGACCAGAGCACGTCGATCGGCCAGGCATTCTCCGTAGACAACGCCGACACGGGGTCCCGCACGCTGCTCGACAACACAACCTGGCCCATCGACACCACCACGGTCACTCGGGCCAGCAGCAGCGGCCGCATTCTCTATTCGGGCATCGCCGACGTCGAGCTGAGCGGCGGGCAGGGAGACGATGTCTTCAATCTCTCCGCCACGCATCGCGAGCAGGGTGCCGACGGTGGCAAGAATTCGAGCTTCGCGGTGAAGGGCGGCCCCGGGGCCGACGATATCCGGCTGGGCAAGCCCGTGACCGGCGGATTCTTGCTCACGCGGTTCGCGATCGACATCGATGCCTCGGCGACGGGCGTCAGGGGCATTCCGGTCCTGGTCGATGGCCAGGATGGCACCGACACGGTGCAGTTGCTCGACACCGCCACGGCAGCCGCGATCCAGACGACGGTCGCCTTTTCCGAACAAGGGTCGGCGCAGAGAATCACCCTGACGCATGCCGACACGGCGAGTCCGGTGAACGTGGACATCATGAGCGGGGTCGAAGTCGTCAGGGTGTCGCTCGGGAGCGGCGACGATGTCGTCCAGCTGCCGGCCGGGACCTATGGCTTCGACGCAGCGGTGGAGGGCAACGCCGGATCCGACTCGCTCAATGTGGAGCCGGGAGCAAATTTCACCGGCCACACCGTGAGGTTTGATGGGGGCGACGGTGACGATCTGACCTATGTCGCGTTTGCGGCGGGTGTCGTCCCCAATCAGATAAACCTGGTCTTCGATGGCGGCATGCAGGACGGCACAAAGGGGGGCGACAAGCTTCAGTTCGCGGGCGACGGCCTGACCGGCGGCGGCTTCTATCAGCCAAGTGCCAGTGAGGCGAATGCCGGCCTGGTGAGCATTGGGGGCAACACGTTCCAACTGCACGGCGTCGAGCCGATCGTGGTGCACGGCCTGCCCAGCTTCGAGGTTCGGGCCAGCGAAGCTGCCGCCCGGCTGAATCTGGGGAGCGTCGGTGTCAACGACCTGCAACTCCAGAACCTCGTGCTCCAGACCGTCACGGTCGACGGCACGGTTGCCTGGAGTCAAACGTCGAAACTGGCGGTGAGCGACGCGGTCGATCCGCGGCACCTCGGCCGAGCGATGGCGATGAGCGGCACCACGCTCGTCGTCGGGGCCGAGCTCTCTGGCAACGTTTCGGATGGCACCGTGATCGTCTACCAGTTGAATGGCAGCCAATGGGTCGAGCAGGCAAAGCTCTACCCGGGCGACCGTGCTCAGGGTGGGGGCGGCGGCTTTGGCAGGGCGGTGGCCATTTCCGGCAACACCATGGTCGTCGGTGCACCGCTTGATGACGGCAGTGCCAACGACTCCGGGGCTGTCTACGTATTTGTGCGGGCCACCATGGGCGGGGCCTGGACGCAACAGGCCAAGCTCAAGGCGGGCGACGTCGCGGCGGATGCGACGTTTGGACAGGCCGTGGCGATCGAGGGTGCGACTGTCATCGTCGGCGCATCCGGGGGCGCCAAAGACACGGTCTATGTCTTCGGCCGCAGCGGCGTGAGCTGGTCGCTAAAACAGCAGGTCGCCGGAAGCGGCGACTTCGGTGCCTCCCTGGCCATCTTCGGCAACCGTTTTGTCGTCGGCCGCCCGCTGTCGAGCGACGGCGGCGATGCCGTGATCTACGAGCGGGCAACCATTGCCAGCCAGTGGACCAAGGTTGCCACGCCGCTCACCGCCTCCGACCGGCAGCCGAATGAAGCCTTTGGCACGTCGGTGGCCATCGTAAGTAATCGGATCGTGGTCGGAGCCCCCAACTGGGACAATTCCAAAGACACGAACAACGACGGGTCCTTGGAAACGATCGTAGACCAAGGCCGCGCCTTCGTCTTTGACTTGGTCGGCACCTCCTGGGTGCGGGTCGCCCGGCTCACCGCCGACGGCGGACTGCCCCGGTCCGCTGCCGCCCTCGAAGGCAAGGCAACGGATCACTTCGGGTCGGCAGTCGCACTCGATGGCGCTGGCGGAGGGGCGACCGTGGTGGTGGGCGCGCCTGGCTACGACGGTGATGCTCTTGATCAAGGAGCCGCTTATGCCTTCTACGCACTTGCCGATCAGGGCTCGTCGACAGGATCGAGCTGGCTGAGGGCCAGCGGTTTGTCGGGGTCTGGCCGGCTCACGGCCGAGCAGCCGACCGGCGCGACGCCTGCGGGTGGATCGGTGCCGTCTGAGTACCTCACGGCAGATCGCTTTGGATCGAGCGTGGTGGTGGGCGGCGGTCGGATCGTCGTGGGGCTGCCGGGCTACAACCTGACGGACGGCAGCGGGACGGCGCAGATCTTCGACCTCGGGGCGGTGCGTACGTTCACCCCAGGCGCATCAGTCTCGGTTGCCCCCTATGCGCCGAATTCGACCCTGCCCGCACCCGCCGAGATCCTCTCGGGCACAAGCACAAGCACAAGCGGCCAGTTTGGATCGGAGACGGCCTACGAGCCGAATTCACGCACGCTGTTCGTGGCCGCCCCCGGCGACAATAAGGTCGGCGTGTATGTCAATGAAGGACTCTCCTGGCGGTTTGTCACGAACCTGGCTCCGAGCGGGCTCACGGCCGGTGAGTTCGGCGCCGCCCTCGCGGTCGATGGGGATACGCTCGTGGTCGGCGCACCGGGGGCGGGCAAGGTGTTTGTCTACGTCCGTTCCGGAGAGTCGTGGAACACGACACCCACGACGCTCACTGGCGGAGCAGACGGTCGGTTCGGCGCGGCGGTTGCCGTGAAGGGCTCAAAGATCGTCGTTGGTGCCCCGCAACAGACCGTGACCTACAAATCGAATAACCAGCCCGCGGACGTCAAAACCCCTGGCACAAACACCGCCTATCCCGGAGTCACCCTGAAACAAAGCGGTGCCGCCTTCGTCTACAGCAAAACCAACGGTGCGTGGAGCAGCACCCCGCAACTGCTCATGCCCGACGATCCCTCCCTACCAGAGTCGTGGAGCAACGTTCAAAAAGCCCTGCCTGCGCGGACCGGCCAGGTCTATGTCGCTGGTGCGTGGAGAGGACAAGGCATCTCCGGTTTTACCGAAACAAGCAACAACCCCACGGTCATTCTTGGGCCCTACACCACGGCCCTGTTTAGAGACACCGACAGTTGTTTTTTGTGCGACAGAAGCTCGCAGGTGGTGACAAATAACACGGCCCAGCAGGTCTCTGTCCAACTCTCCGGGGGCATCGATCCCGAGTATGTGCACGTTGGCTACACGAAAGGCTTGTCTGCCAACGCAACCGCAGGAGCGACCTTCGGAGGCACGCGGTATAGCAATACGGAGAACTCGATTCAGTATTCATTTGCAGACCCCCTGACGCTCAAGGCCGACAACGGCAGCTACGCCGTCGCCCTCAACCTGACAAACTATCCGTCAAGATCATGGTCATCGCGGGATGGTGCGGTTACCACAGCCAACGACATTCGCGGCGTTGCCGTTGACCTCTGGATCGGCAGCACGCTTGCACCATATCAGTACAAGAACGAGGCGAATTTATCGAGCTTGCTCGATAAAGCCGCGTGGGGCACCAGCGTCAGTATCGATGGGGATGAAGCGCGAGGCTACAAGGTGGTCGTCGGAGCGCCCCGTTTCTATGCCTTCCCGAGTTTTAGTGATGGCCGCGTGGCTTTCTACAACCTGTCGGACAGTCTGAAAACAGATTGGACGGCGACCGCCGGATCGTTTTCGGGAAGCCCGCTGCGGACTGTGAGTCGTTATGAAACGTTCTCGAACCGCGACGGCAGCGATATTGTGATGAACGCTGGCCGGGTATTTGTCGGTCATCCGGATGTCGGGTTTTTCAGTGACGGCCCCGCTTCTGTCGATCAGCTGTCGTACACCGGCGTGTATCAGGCCGGCGTTATAAATCCCTTTTCTTCCGGCAGCAGTTCCTTCGGCGACCAAAATACGCTCGCCGCCCGGGGAAAACGCCTGATCGTCGGTGATCCCACAAGCGATCACGCCTCTGTCTACAGCACTGCGTCGGCCAGCCCTGTGGATATGGGGATCGACCTCCGCCCCTACAAGCTCGATCAGGGAACGAACACCGAGGTCTACGATTCGCTTCCGAGGTTTGGTGTCGGGAACGCGATCATCAGCGAGGGCGTGTATGTCGTTGGCACGCAGTCCTCCAACAGCCTCTACACGTTTCGGCCGCGGGCACAGGGCTGGACGCCGCTGGCGACCGGGTCGACCACGACTGCAACGTTGGCTCCGACGGCGAAGGCCGGCACCGGCATCGCGATCGATGGCGACACGACGGTGGTCGGAGCCCGGGACTACGACGGTCGCGGTGCGGCATTCGTCTCCACGACCGGCTCGGGAAGTGGCACCTGGAGCCAGCAGGCGGTGCTGCAGTCGCTGGACGGCCGGAACGGCGACCAGTTTGGAGACAGCGTGGGGGTCAGCGGTGATACGGTCATCGTCGGAGCACCCGCTGGGGGCGATGACAGAAAGGGCCGCGCTTACGTCTTCCAGCGGCTCGGCTCGACGTGGACGCAGGTCAAGGAACTCGCCGGTGCCGGCGGCTCGGGAAGCACGTTTGGCAGTGCCGTGGCCATTGACGGCAATACTGCAGTCGTCGGCGATGCCGGCTCCAACAGATCGTATGTCTACACGTTTGACGGGAGTGACTGGAAGCTTGTCGACACGATCGGCGACGAACTCTCGCCGGCGTATGCCGCTGGCTACGGTGCCTCGGTCGCCATCGCTGGCGATGAGATCATCGTGGGTGCCCCGACGTACAAGACGGGTGGCGTGGGCAAGGGGGCGGCGTTTGTCTATGCCCGCAACGGATCGGCCTGGACTTCAGCGGGCACGCTTGTGGCCGCCGACGGTGCTGCGGCCGACCTGTTTGGCAGCGCGGTCGACATGAGCGGCGGGCATGCAATCATCGGCGCACCGGGCGTCTCGGCAGGCTCGGGCGCGGCATACATGTTCGAGCTGACGCTCGGCAGCTGGTCGCTGCAGCAGGCCCGTCTGGTCATGCAGACCACCTCGCCCGCGCAGAGTCCGGGCGGCACGCTTCTCGACAATGCCGACCATTTCGGTGGTGCGGTGGCAATCGACGGTGAGCGGGCGATCGTCGGGGCCTGGGGCCGCAACCGGTATGGCTCGCTCAATGAATTGCTTGTGGACGCTGGCGAAGCCCTGCCGTTCAGACTCAGCGGTGGCACTTGGAATCTCGATTCGCTTGCAAATCCACTCGCGGGCAGTGATGCCGCTGGCGGTGATTACGTCGGCTATTCCGTCGGGCTGAGCGGCTCTCAGGCGGCGCTCGGCGCCCCGCAGCTCGACGGCCGTCGCGGACTCGATGAGACCGACACCGCGGGGGCCGGCTATGCCTATATCCGCACGGTATCGGCACCAACGACGGTCACGCAGACGGCAATCCAGGAGACCCTCAAGAGCGGGGCCCTGGCGAATGTGATCACCGGCACGGTCGGCGGCAAAGCGACGTCTTCGTTTAATTTCTTCGACATTCGCGACGTGACACTCCGCACGGGCGATGCCGACGACGGCATCACCATCGGCGTCGACGGACTCACGGCCTTCGGCCTGACGACGCTCGACATCCAGACCAACGGCGGTGCCGATATGCTGACGGTGCTCTCGTCGAACCTCGTGCCGCCCGGTGCCGGCAAGTTTCAGCCCACCGGGAATTTTCACCCGGGCGACTCCATTCCCGCCGGAACGGTCTACGAGAAGCTCGCTGGCGTGGTGCGATTCGACGGCGGCACCGGCGTGAACTCGCTCGTGGCCGATGCCGATGCCGACTGGACCCTGACCGCCGACGCCCTCGTGACGGGCGATTCTCGAATCGATCTTGCGAATGTCGATGATGCCGGCCTCTTCGGCGGCGGCTCCGCGAATCGATTCGACATCAGCGGCTGGATGGGTTCGCTGACTGTCGACGGCAGGGGCGGGAGCGACGAGGTGGTGGTCGATGCCGGCGTCGCCTCCAGCGGCACGATCATCATCACCGACAGCGGCTCCGCTGCCGGTGACATCGACGAACTGACCGTGCTTGGCAGCAACGCGAACGACGCCATCAAGATCCGGAGGCTGACCGCCCTGGTGAACGACATCGCCGTCGCGTACGCCAACTACGAAGTCTTGCGGATCGGCGGCAGAGACGGCGACGACACGATCGATATCGTCGATTCGGCAGCCAAGGCGCTCATTGCCGACGGCGGAGAGGGCTCGGATGGCTACAACCTTTTTGACAGCGTCTCGGTGGCGGACATCCGCATCAGCGACAGCGGATCACTGCCCCCTGCCAACACGGACACCCTCACGATCGGCCCGAGTGTTTCCGCCAGCCAGGTTCAATATGACGACACGATTGAGAGCATCGTGCGAAAGCTCCTGGCAGCGGTTGCGGCGATCACGTCGTGGGAGATTCCGGCGGACGTCGAGGTGTCGATCGACGGATCCTTCCTGCGAATCGGCAGGGAACTGATCGACCTGACCGACGTGATCGAGCTGACGCTCGACGGCGGGGTGGGGGGCAACCAGATCGTTCAGGTCAACCAGCTTCTGTCGACGCTGAGCAAGCTCACCCTCATCGGTGGCACTGCGGGAGGCAACACGATCGTTGGCCCGACGGGCGACTCGGAGTGGCTGGTCACCGGCGGCGATGCGGGGCAGATCATTCGCGGCACGACGGCCGTCACGTTCACCCGCTATGCCACGCTGGTCGGCGGTGATGATGACGATACGTTTACCTTCGTGGGCGGCACTGCGACCCTGTCGGGCAGCGTTGACGGTGGTGGCGGGGTCAACACGCTCAACTACTCGGGGCGATTGGCGGGAGTGACCGTTGACCTCGGCACCGGGACGGCGACCGGCGTGGGTGACACGGTCAGCGGCATTGACGTCGTCGTGGGCAGCGCCGGAGTCGACACGCTGATCGGGGCGAACACCGGGAACATCTGGCAGGTGAACGGCCAGGACGCCGGCGACATCGGCGGCTCGTTCGCTTACAGCGGGTTCGAGAATCTCATCGGAGGCAGTAGCGACGATCAGTTCCTGATCTCTTCCGCCGGCCGGGTCTCGGGCACGATCGACGGCGGCTCGGGTGGCGATGATGCGCTCGACATCGACTTCACCACGGCCGCAGACACGGTGGTCGTGAGCGGGCTGACCGTCACCCGCGTCGGCGGAGCGATTCAGTACCAGAACATCGACACGCTCGCGCTTGCTACCGGCGACGGCATGGACGTGCTCACGATCAATGCCGGCGGCCCGGGGTCGCCATCCACCATCAATCTGGTCACTGGCGACGATGACGACGTGGTGACGGTGAACGTGCAGGCCAATGACGCCACGCTGATCACCATCGACGGCGGTGCTCCTTCGGCGAGCGACGTGGTGCTGATCAACGGCACCTCCGGCGACGACGTCATTGATGTCATGGGGGTAGTGGTCATGGTCAACCAGACGAAGATTGAATTGACCCGCATCGAAATCCTCACTGTGGCCGCCGGAGAGGGAGCCGACACCCTGACGGCGGCCGGCGCGGGAATCACCGAGTTGCTCACGTTGCTGGGCGAGGGTGGGGACGACAGCATCACGCTCAATGCCCCCATCCTGCCCGTTCAGTTTTTTACAGGAATCGTCGCCATCGCTGTGGATGGCGGTTCGGGAACAGCCGACTCGTTGACCGTGGACTTCGGCGACGACCCGGCAGACTTCACGCTGACCGCCACGGGAGTGGCTGTTGGGACGGAAGACCGGCTGGAATACGCGGGTTTCGAGTCGCTCGCTCTCGTGACCGGCTCCGCCGCCGACATCGTCTCCATCCGGTCGACGCACGCCAATACGGCGACGACGGTGTTCACCGGTGAAAGCGACGACACCGTCTACGTCTCCTCGGCGTCGGTTCGGGGAGTAGCGGGGAACGTGCAGGGCATCGAGGGCAGCCTCACGATCGATGCCGGAACCGGTGATGCCAACCGGCTCATCGTCGACGACTCCACCGACGTTACGGCCCGAAATGTGACGGTATTCGCCTCGCAGATCGACGGCCTCGCCCCGGCCATCATCAGCTACGCCGCCACCGACGGCAGCTTTGCGAATGGTCCGACCAACGACGGCATTCTGATTCTCGGCTCCGCAGCAGGCAGCACGTATGACATCCAGAGCACGCTGGCTGGCAGCACGACGAGGGTCGCGGGCGGTGCCAACGCGGATGCATTCGTCGTTGGAAGCCTGGTGACGGGTTCGAGCAGGGTCGTGAGCGAAATCGCGGGCTGGCTCACGATCAGCGGTGAGGGCGGCATTGACTCACTCGACGTTGAGAACACCGCGGACACGCTCGGTCATGCAGGCTCACTGACTACGACCGAGCTCACCGGCCTGGGGATGACCGGCAAGATCGTCTACGGCACCGTCGAAGCCCTCAAGATCGGCCTCGGCAGCGGCGACGACACGTTCACGGTTGAGAGCACGCACTCGGGCACGACGGAGCTGAACACAAACGGCGGCGGCGACACTGTCAACGTCCGTACGATCGAGGGGGCTACGACCGTGAACACGGGCGACGACGCCGACACGGTAAACGTCGGCAGCCTCGCCCCGGCCACGGGCGGCGATGTGAACGGCATTGCGGCTCTGCTGACGATCAACGGCGAGGGCGAGGGCGAGGGCGAGGGCGAGGCCGACAGCCTGAACGTCGACGACACGGCCGACACCATCGGCAACACCGGCACCCTGACCGCCACGGGTATTACCGGCCTCGGCATGACGGGCAGCATCGTCTACGGCACGGTCGAAGCCCTCATGATCGGCCTCGGCAGTGGAGGCGACACCTTAGCAGTCGAAGGCACAATGAGCCGTGTTAATTACC
>CALAHA010000351.1 GCA_937891565.1 uncultured Ilumatobacter sp.
CTGTTTCACCCGTGGCGCGCTGGAGTTGCGATCGGTGTCGTGAAAAGCGGGATCTGTAGCCCTCGGTTATTCGACTGCTCACGCTACGAAACAATTTGTCGCGTAGCCGAGGCCGTTATTGCGTAGAGGGAGCAGTGCCACGACCGAGACAGTAGGTGCAATGTGTGAACGATCCGATCCGGCCGGTGGAGCGCCGATCGGCGATGCTGGTTCGGTGATCACCTATGACGATGCCCTTCGCTCCCGGATCGAACTGAATCTCGCGGCGCATGATCGTCTCCAACTTCCGCTCGATGGTCGCCGTCACGCCGCCGTCGCCATCGTCGTTGTTGATTCCGAGCACGGTTCGGACCGTGTCGATGCGCATCCCTCGACGGAGGACGGGATGTCGAAGATCCCGGTTGCTAATGACATCGCCCACCTTCTCGACGGTCGTATGGAAGGTGTGGCTGGTGGTGCGGCGTTCGTCCTCTGCCGCCGAGCAGTTCGACTGAATACTCATTCGGCGCAGTGGGCGCTCCCTGGCGGTCGGATCGACGCTGGCGAAACCGTGATCGAAGCGGCACTACGCGAGACCGACGAGGAAGTTGGGGTGCGGCTGCCGGAGTCTGCGGTGCTTGGGCTGCTCGACGACTACGCGACTCGATCGGGTTATGTGATGACACCGGTCGTCGTGTGGGGTGGTGCCGATCTCGTGCTCGAGCCGAGCCCCGACGAGGTGCTCGCCGCATACCGCATTGGCTTGCACGAACTGTGCCGTGACGACTCGCCGCGCTTCGTTGAAATCCCCGAGAGCCACCGACCTGTCGTGCAGGTTCCACTGAGTGGCGACCTCATTCACGCGCCGACCGGAGCCGTGATCTTGCAGTTCCGCTGGGTCGGTCTCGAAGGCAAGGTCGGCCCCGGCTGCCGCGTCAGCGAGTTTGAACAACCCGTGTTTGCTTGGGGCTGAGGATCAGGTGCCTGAGTGGCCAAAGCCGCCGCCGCGGTCTTGGCCGTCCAAGTCGTCGGTGACTTGCCATTCGACCTGTTCGACCTTCTGGATAACGAGCTGAGCGACGCGATCACCCTTGGCCAGTGAGTAGTCGCTGTTTGGGTCGGTGTTCAGGAGGATGACCTTGATCTCGCCGCGGTAGGCAGCGTCGATCAGGCCGGGGGCGTTCACGACGCTGATCCCATGCTTGAGCGCCATGCCGCTTCGCGGGAGAACAAAGCCGCCGTAACCGATCGGAATAGCGATGGAGATGCCAGTGGCGACAAGCGTGCGGCCACCGCCCGCGGCAATTGTCGCGTCCTCAGCGGCGTACAGGTCGAGACCGGCGTCGCCCTCGTGGGCGTACTTCGGTAGCGGCAGGTCGGGGTCGAGTTGAACGATCGGAATCGGAAGCGAGCTCACGGTACAGCAGCGTAGAGCAGCTCAGGTCGATGCCGACGATGACAGCGAGAACAGCACCAGGGTGGTCTGTGAAGCTTGCAAGACGTCCTCGCCACTCGGCATCGCTGAACTGTTTGACGTGCGTTGCGTTGGTCGGGTCGTGTTGCAGCACGTCCATGGCCAGACGTGAGGCCGACCGCATGGCCCGGGCAGGGAAGGTTTCGCAGCGCCTCGTAGGCTGCCTTGCGTGGCAACTCGACTGTTCTTCCTGGGAGGCGGCATATGACTGCGCCTTCCCGTCCACCGTCGGTGGACAAACTCGCCCGCTCGCTGAAGGCCTCCGGTCTCCCACACCCAATCCTTGTCGACATCGCCCGAGCGGCGATCGACGCCGGCGACCACGAATCGGCAGCCGTACGGGCAGAGCAGTTTCGGCGCACTTTGCTGACACCGGTCGTCAACGCCACTGGCGTGCTCCTCCACACAAACCTCGGCCGGGCACCGCTCGCCCACCAGCAGGCAGCAGCGGCGCAGACCGTCGAGTTCGACCTGTCGACCGGGCAGCGAGGATCGCGTCAGGCTGCCGTCGGCCAACTTTTCGCTCGACTGTGCGGCGCAGAAAAGGCAATGGTCGTCAACAACAACGCGGCTGCGGTGCTGCTCGTCGTCGCGGCGCTCGCCGAAGGGCGTGATGTTCCGGTCAGCCGAGGCGAGAGCGTCGAGATCGGCGGATCGTTCCGCGTTCCCGAAGTGATCGAACAGTCCGGCTCCCGGCTCGTCGACGTCGGCACCACGAACCGCACGCGCGTCGCCGACTACGCAAAAGCGATCGCTCGCTCAGATGTCGACGCGGCGATGGTGCTCAAGATCCACCCGAGCAACTACCGGGTGGAGGGTTTTGTCGAGGAGACTTCGATCGCCGACCTGGCGACGCTCGGTGTGCCCGTCGTTGCCGATATTGGCAGCGGCCTCGTTGACTCCACATGTCCGTGGCTGCCCGGAGCGCCGCCGGCGTGGCTGGCTGGCGAACCGGCTGCTGTCCAGGCCATTGCCGACGGAGCCGACTTGATCACGTTCAGCGGCGACAAGCTGCTCGGTGGCCCGCAGGCCGGGATCATCGCCGGTCGTGCCGACCTCGTCGATCAGTGCTTGCGTCATCCACTGGCTCGGGCGCTTCGGCCAGGTGGCCTGGTGCTCGCTGCGCTGCAAACCACTGCGCTGACCTACCTCGACAAGCGTGCTGCGACCGACATCGCGTTCTGGAGGATGGTCGCAATCCCGATTGATGAGCTGCGGGCGCGGGCCGAGTCGATCGTCGATGCCATCCGGTTGGTCCATCCGAGCGCACGGGTCGAGTCGACCGAAGCATTGCCAGGCGCAGGCTCTGCACCTGGCGTCACGATGCCGTCGGTCGGCGTGGTGATCGACGGTGACCTCCTCAAACCACTCCGACAGTTCGCCACGCCAGTAATCGCTCGTTCGCGTGACGACCGGACGTCGCTCGATCTGCGCTCGATTGACCCGGTCGACGATCAGATAGTGATCGATGCGCTGCTGGCGGCGGGCGGATGACGGTCATCGCAACAGCTGGGCACGTCGATCACGGTAAGTCGTCGCTCGTCCAATCGCTCACGGGTACCGACCCTGATCGCTTAGAAGAAGAGAAGCGGCGCGGGTTGACAATCGACCTCGGTTTCGCCCACACGGTGTTGCCCTCCGGAGCTGAACTGAGTTTCATCGACGTGCCTGGGCATGTGAAGTTTCTGCGCAACATGCTCGCCGGAGTCGGCGGCGTCACCGCATGCGTGTTCGTGGTGGCCGCAACAGAAGGGTGGAAGCCCCAGTCGGAAGAGCACCTCCGCATCCTTGAACTCCTCGGCATCCAGAACGGCATCATCGCCCTCACCAAAGTCGACCTCGTTGACGACGAATGGCTCGAACTGGCTGAGCTCGAAGTTGCAGAACACGTCGTCGGTACGTTCCTCGAGGACAGCCCGATGCTGCCGGTCTCGTCGATCACCGGAGTTGGCATGGACGAGATGCGCGTTGCGCTCGATGAACTCATCGCCCGCAGCGCAGCAGCGGCCGATCGCAAACGACCGCGCCTGTGGCTCGACCGCGTATTTGCGGCCAAAGGCAGCGGCACGGTCGGCACCGGCACGTTGGTGGGTGGCACGTTGCGCAACGACCAGTTGGTCAGCATCGAGCCGGGCGGTCATTCGGCGCGCGTCCGCACGATCCAAACTGCCGGGCAGACAGTTGACGAGATCGGCGCAGGTAACC
>CALAHA010000352.1 GCA_937891565.1 uncultured Ilumatobacter sp.
TCCGGCGTCGTGACGGTCGAGACAAGGTCGATGCCGTCGGTGCCGGGCTCGGCTTTTGCAGCTGCAAGGAGGTCGGCTTCGGGTGCACTGCCAAATGCCCCCGGCAACGCACCGGTGCCGCGGATCAGCCGTGTCAGGCGACGAGTGTCGATCCCTGCGATGCCCGCCACACCCTGCTGCGCGAGCATCGAACCGAGGTCGCTCTCAGCACGGAAGTTGCTGTGACGACGAGCGAGGTCGCGTACGACGATGCCTCGGCAAAACGTTCCTCGTGACTCGAAGTCGGCAGCGTTGATACCGTAATTGCCGATGTGCGGGTACGTGAACGTGATGATCTGCCCGGCATAGCTGGGGTCGGTGATCACTTCTTGGTATCCGCTCATGACCGTGTTAAACACGACCTCACCGGTGGCAATGCTGCCGTGCGAACCGGCGCCGATCAGCTCGCCTTCAAAGACGCTGCCGTCAGCAAGGACGAGCGCCCCTTCTCGAATCGTCTCAGGCATTGTTCTGTGCTCCGTTTGCGTCATTCTGAATCAATTGATTCGTCTGCATGTTCATGCATTGTACTGGATGATCATTCATTTCTGCGCGACTCCGTCCAACACGACGACCTCGCCGTTAAAGATCGTGTGCTTCACTCGTCCGGTCAGCGCAACACCAACGAACGGCGTGTTGCGGCTCTTGCTGGCCAGCTGTCCCGGCACCACTTCCCACTCCTGTGCAGGGTCGAACATGGTGAGATTCGCTGGCTCGCCGACTTCGATTGGGCGGCCATGCCGATCGGCGACGCCTGCGATCTCGGCCGGCTTCCAAGACAGTGCTGCGACGATGTCGACAAGCGGCATATCGAGGTGGGCAATCGACACACCAAGCGCAGTCTCCAACCCCAGCATGCCCGGCGGCGCCTGATCGAGCGGCAGCTCCTTGCTCTGGGAAACGTGTGGAGCATGGTCGGTGGCGATTGCGTCAATCGTGCCGTCGCGAAGCCCCTCGCGGATCGCGATGATGTCGTCCATCGTGCGCAGCGGAGGGGTCACCTTGTAGAGCGCGCTATACGACGTGAGGAGTTCGTCGGTGAGACTGATGTGGTGCGGGGTCGCCTCAGCGGTCACTGCGAGGCCGTCTGCCTTGGCCTTGCGAACCAACTCGACCGAACCGGCGGTCGAGAGGTGGAGAAAGTGGGCGGGGGCACCAGTGAGCCGCACCAACTCGATGTCGCGATGGACCATCAACTCTTCTGCGAGCGACGGCCAGCCGGGCAGACCAAGCTGACTGCAGCATGAACCCTCGTGCATAACTGCACCTTCGGTCAATCGTTCGACTTCGCAGTGCTGCGCCATCGTGATCCCAAGGTCGCTGGCGTACTCATAGGCCCGGCGCATCAACTGCGGGTCTTGGACCCCGTTGCCGTCGTCGGTAAAAAGCCGTACACCGGCAGCGGCGAGTTCGGCGAATGGCGTGAGTGTCTCGCCCTTTCGACCGATCGTGATCGAGCCAGAAGGGAGCACTTCGCACAGCCCGGCGCGCTCGCCCTGCTGGCGGACGAACTCGACAACGCCGACAGAGTCTTGCGTCGGATCGGTGTTCGGCATGGCAACAATGGCGGTGAATCCGCCAAGCGCCGCTCCCCTGCTCCCGGTCTCGATAGTTTCTGCTTCTTCGCGACCGGGCTCGCGGAGGTGCACGTGCAGGTCGACGAAGCCCGGACAAACGACCATGCCGGCCGCATCGACAACTTGCTCGCCATCGCCCGACAACAGACCAACACCGACTTCAACGACAATTCCGTCGGCGATTCGGACATCGGCACTGCGTTCTCCACCGGCGTCGATGAGTCGACCCTGGGTAATCAACAGCTTGCTGGTCGAGGGTTTCATACTTCTGCGCTTCCTGCGAGTGAGTTCTCGGATCCGCTCCCGAGGAGATCGAAGAGCACGGCCATGCGGACGTTGATGCCGTTAGTGACCTGCTGGTTGATGACGCTGCCCCGGAGTTCGCTGGGGTCAACCGCCATTTCGACACCGCGGTTCATTGGACCGGGGTGCATCACCAGGACGTGGTCGCCGAGGCGAGCCGCCCGCTTGGGGGTCAAACCGAACCGAGTCGTGTATTCACGCAAATTCGGCACGAGTGCTTCGTTCATCCGTTCCTTCTGCATCCGCAAGAGGTACAGGATGTCGATGTCGTCGAGGACCTCGTCGAGATTGGACACGACGCGTTCCTTGTGGGACGGCGGTAGCAGCGTGCGCGGTGCAACCCAGGTGACGTCGGCACCGAGCATCTTGAACGCCTCTGTTGTACTGCGCGCAACACGGCTGTGCTTAATGTCGCCGACCATTGCGACGCTCAGTCCGTCGAAGCCTTCCAGCCGGTTGAGCGCCGTGCGTACCGTGTACATGTCAAGCAGCGCCTGCGTCGGGTGCGCATGCCAGCCATCGCCAGCGTTGATCACGCTGGCATTCGTCCAGGCCCCGAGCTGCCAAGGCGCTCCGCTCGACCCATGACGAATAACGAAGGCATCAACGCCCATTGCAGCAATCGTCTCGACCGTGTCGCGCAGACTTTCACCCTTGTTCAGGCTCGACTGGCTGACAGCAAAGTTCATTGTGTCGGCCGAAAGCCGCTTGGCGGCGGTCTCAAAGCTCAGCCGAGTGCGAGTCGAGTCCTCGAAGAAAAGGTTACAAACAGTCTTGCCACGCAGCGCCGGCACCTTCGGATTGGGTCGGCGGTTGACCTCCGCCATGTGATCAGCGATCGAAAGCAGGCGGCGGAGGCCGGGCTCGCCCAGTTCGCTGATCGACAGCAGCGAACGACTCATCAGGAGCCGCCGCCAAAGATGACAACGCCCTCGACGGTGACGCTGACACTCTCTTCAGAGCTGGTTGGCAGGTTCTTGCCCACGTAGTCGGGACGGATCGGCAGCTCGCGGTGGCCTCGGTCGACGATCACCGCGAGCTGCACAGACTTTGGGCGGCCGTAGTCGCCGATCGCATCAAGCGCTGAGCGCACCGTGCGCCCGGTATAGAGCACATCGTCGACGAGTACCACCGTGGCGCCTTCGACGGAGAAGGTCAGATCGCTCACCGTTCCAGGTGTGACCGGGCGCAGCCCGATGTCGTCACGGTAGAGCGAGGCGTCGACGGAGCCGAGGCGCACGCCGTCGGACTCGGGCTCAATACGGGAGATCTCGGCAGCGAGCAGTTCAGCGACCCAGACGCCTCCCGTTTGGATGCCAACCAGAGCAACACCGGCCAGGCCACGGTTGCGCTCGATGATCTCGTGTGCCATCCGAGTGATTGCTCGGCGTACATCGTCCGGGCCCAGGACCTGCTTGCCTGCAGGCACGGGCGGCTGTTCGTCGGGGGTATTCGTCATGTTGTCCTTTCCGTGTGAGCCTCACTGGACTCACTTCACGGTTCGAGCTCTGAAGGTATCACCGACCTCCACCGACTGAAAACACAGCAGTGAAATTCTCTCCCGCCGGTCGACCATCTCAGCCCGGAATCAGGGGGTTCCCAGGGAGTGGGACT
>CALAHA010000353.1 GCA_937891565.1 uncultured Ilumatobacter sp.
CTGTCGAGAGCCTGATCCGAAGAGCAGACGGAAGCCGTCGTGGTCCTCGGCAACCCAGCGAAAGTAGGCCCGGAAACCGAGCTCGGTCGTGCTTTTGCCGTCGGTTGCTTCGGCGGTGGCCTTGGCGATGTTGTTTCGCAAGCGGCTACCGACCTCGCCGATTAAGGCCTGATACAGATCGCGCTTGGAATCGAAGTGCTGATATAGCACTGGCTTTGTCACGCCGGCGGCATCGGCGACGTCGTTCATCGACGCACCGTGGAACCCAGCATTGGCAAAAACCTCGAGAGCAACATCGAGGATCTGCTCGCGACGGGCAGAGGCGGAAAGACGTTGAGACATGGGAGTTACCACATGGTAACCGGCAACAAGGGCTCTGTAGAAGAGTTCAGAGACCGCGTTCGCGGTCGTCGCGGTCGGCAGCCTTGACGGCATAGCCGAGGATGATCGACGGTGCGAGCAGAACGCAGCCGATCACCAGCGAGATGATTACCAGCGTTGCCATCACCGAGGTGAACCCGAAGGCGAAAGCCATGAAGAACAGTGCCATCGCAAGCGCAACGAACAGATAGCCGACGCGATTGGCGATCAAGGTCCACTTGGCGATCTTGGCGCGCTTGATGCGGACAGGATCAGTTGATGGGGCAATCGGCGCAGCCGCTTGGGATTCAGGTTCGGTATTCGACATACAGTCCCATCATGCTACGAGTCGGTCACCAGCAATTCATGACGCTTCCGAATTGGGGCCAGCGATGACGGTGCACGTGGAGCGTGACGGCCGAGTCACGATCATCACGCTCGACCGGCCCGAACGGCGCAATGCCATCGATCACCCGACATTGCTTGAACTCCTTGACGCTCAGCGGGAAATTGCTTCGCGCGCCCCGAGCGAAACGCGAGCCGTCATCCTGACCGGGGCCGCGCCAGCCTTTAGCGCTGGTGCCGACCTGAACGGTGTCGAAGAGGGCCAGTTCACGACGGATTTGCAGGCCGTGCTTCGAGGATTCGGTGCGCTTCCGGTACCGGTGATCGCAGCGATCGACGGCCCGGCGCTTGGTGCTGGCACGCAGCTGGTGATTGCGGCTGATCTCCGTATCGCCACACCTTCGAGCCAACTCGGCATCCCGGCGGCGCGGCTCGGAATTTCCATCGACCATTGGACGATTCGTCGACTGGCGCAGGAGTTCTCGCCGTCGGTTGCACGAGCGATGCTGGTCGGCACCGAGAACTACTCAGCCGAGCGGCTGCACACGCTCGGCGGCATCCATCGCCTCGGCGACCTGTCCGAGGCCAAGGAATGGGCGCAACGTCTTGCTCGGTTCGCACCGCTGACCGTCGTTGCTCACAAGCTTGGGCTGGAGACTCTGGGATCCGAGCCAGATGAGGATGCTGCGTTCGAATTGGCGCGCCGAACGGCGTGGGCCAGCGCAGATGCCGAAGAGGGCCGCACCGCTTTCCTTGAGAAGCGCTCCGCCGACTTCACGGCCACCTGACTGGCGTCGAACCGACCCGTCGATCGCTCGACGAGAACAGGCCTACTCAGAGGTTCGGCGGCAGGAGCCGGTTGACGTTCTGGAAGAAAAAGTAGAGGGCGACCATGAATGGCACCAGGGCAATCAAAGCGCCGGCCCAGTCGCGGCGAAGCTTGCGGCTGATCAGGTAGGCCCCGGCTGCGATAGCCGAGAGCGCAATACCCCAAATGCCAACTTGGCCGTTGGCCGACGGATCGCTGAACCAGCCTTCGCTGAACCAGCCTGCGCTGCTCGGTGACCCGGTACGTGAAACGTCCGCTCAGGGTGGTTGCAATGATCTCGTCACCCGGCTGCAGGTCGTCGACGTCGAAAGAAGGGCGCTCCGTACGTCGTGCGGTGGCCGGCGATTGCCGACCCACCAGCGCCAATCCATCGGAGGCGCCGCCCGGTCCCATTTACGAAGGCGCTCGCAACGATCCGAGACGATGTTGCCGCTGTCCGCCGTATTCGGATCCAAATCTGACACCGATGTGAACCTACTTGCTGCGTCGACGGAACTTTTGCTGCCGTTCGCACCGGACTGCGAATAGCCGCATTTACGCCCCTACTTTTCTTGGCGAGAAAGTTGTGTAGAAAGGCGACAGGTCAGCAGCCCCCATTAGCGTGGCATCGAGCCCATGATGTCGCCGGCACCTTCTCCTTCTTCGGCAACGGTCGACGGGCCAGTCATCGCGCTCGACGACGTCGTTGCGGTCCTCGGTCAGTTCCCTGCACTCGCCGGCGCGTCCCTAACGGTCGAACGTGGTGAAATCGTGCTCCTGCGTGGCCCGAACGGTGCCGGCAAGACAACATTGCTTCGACTATGTGCCGGGTTGCTGCCGGTTGAACGGGGCACAGCGACCATCCTTGGCTTCGACCTGTCGACGCAGCGTGAACTAGTTCGTCCACATGTGGGCCTGCTCGGCCACCAGAACGGTCTGTACCTCGATCTGAGTGTCCGGGAAAACGTCAATTTCTGGGGGCGGACCGTCGGTGCCTCCACCGACGAGATCCACGCCGCGATGGCCAGGATGGGCGTAGCAGAACGGCTTGCCGACATACCGTGTCGCAAGCTGTCTGCAGGCCAGAAGCGCCGGACATCGCTGGCCTGCCTTGTTGCTCGACGGGCCCAGGTCTGGCTCCTCGACGAACCCCACGCAGGCCTCGACGCAACTGGCCGTGACGAACTCGACGCCA
>CALAHA010000354.1 GCA_937891565.1 uncultured Ilumatobacter sp.
ATGCCAATTGCTTCACTCATGTCCATATTGGTCATGACGTCTGCGTCTCCTTCTGCGTAGCGGTCGTGTTCTTCTTCGCAGCCTGCTTCTTGGCAGGCTGCTTCTTGCCGGCGTTCTTCGAGTGTTGTTTGGGGGCGCCCGGTTTCGGACCCGGCCCCCACTCAAACACCGTGCGCGCTTTGTCAACTTCGTCGATCGCAAACGTGCACTCGGTGCCGTCGTCGAGCAGCATCGTGACGTTCGTTTCGTCTGCTGTGATCAGCTGGCCGTCGATGCGACGCGGATCGGCGTTGGGATCGCGAAATCGCACCGTGACGTCCTTGCCGACCTCGCGCTGGAAGTGGCGCGGTGTGCGCAGGTGCCGCTCGAGGCCCGGGCTCGTTACTTCAAGCGTGAATCGCGTGTTAATCGGATCTTCGTGGTCGATTTCACGAGAGATCAACCGAGTTGCCAGCGACAAATTGTCGAGCGTGATGCCACCGTCGGAACCAGGTTGCGTATCGAGCGTGACGCGCACAGTGACGCCTCGGCGCTCGATGTCGTACACCTCGAGGTCGAGATCGGAGGCGATTGGTTCGACGATTTCCCGGACGCGTGCGAGCTCACTGTTCTCGGTCATTTCGATCTGCCTCCTTTCTGTGCTTGCGCTGAACCCCGTTCAAAGAACAAGGCGTGAGGCAGAGCCCCACGCCTTGGTCACGAACCAAATTGCGAAAGACGATGATAGCAGAAGACCGCACCGTTCGGGCCGGGCCCTGCAGGAGTTGCTACTCAGCAACGCCCCTCGCCGAGCCAACGGTGTCTTCGCCGCTCACCAGAAACACGACGCACAGCACTCCACGATCGTTGACGTCGTTCCAAACCTGCTGGTCGGGGAGATCGCACTGATATCGCAAACCGACTCCGCTTACGCCTCCCCAATGAACGTATCGAACTCGGCAACGCAGCCTTCTCGAGCCAGCTTGCTCGTTGCCTCCTCGCCAGGAAACACGTCGCCGACCAAGTCGAAGCTGTGGAACATTTCGGAGTTATGCGGTCCGGAGCACGGCACACCCAGGACCGATTTGAACCTCGTCGATGGTTTCGGCGCCAAGACAGTCGCCGGCCTTCACACGAACCAAACCAGCCTCGCCAGCGCCGAGTCGGACGGTTTCATGTAGTTGTCTTCCTCGCCGAGAATTACCACGCTACTGCCAACACATATCAACCTCCATCAACCGAAGGCGAACTGTCTCAACCGCAGCCGGTAGCTTCGTCTCGTGCTTCGGATGTCCAATCTTTTCCTGCGAACGCTGCGTGACGATCCGTCGGACGCAGAGGTTCCCAGCCATCGCCTTCTGGTACGTGCGGGCTACATCCGCCGCGCTGCGCCCGGGGGATTCAGCTGGCTCCCCCTCGGCTGGGAGGTGTTCCGCAACGTCGAACGCATCGTCCGCGAGGAGATGAACGCCGCCGGATTCCAGGAAGTCCATTTCCCGGCGCTCCTGCCGAAAGAGCCCTACGAGGCCACCAACCGGTACGAGGAATACGGCGACAATCTGTTCCGCCTCACGGACCGCCATGGAGCCGAGTTCTTGCTGGCGCCGACGCATGAGGAGATGTTCACGCTCACAGTGAAAGACCTCTACAGCTCGTACCGCGACCTGCCGCTCGTGATCTACCAGATTCAGACGAAGTTCCGTGACGAAGCACGCCCGCGAGCTGGCCTGTTGCGTACCCGCGAATTCTCGATGAAGGATTCGTACAGCTTCGACCTCGACCAGGCCGGGCTCGACGCCGCCTACCAGGCGCACCGTGACGCATACGTCAAGCTGTTCGAGCGGATGCAACTCCCGTTCGTCATTGTCGCCGCAACCTCGGGCGCCATGGGTGGTTCAGCATCGGAAGAGTTCCTCGCTCCGCTGCCGGTTGGTGAAGACACGTTCGTCCGCTGCACGAACTGCGACTTCGCAGCAAACGTTGAGGCTGTCCACACCCCTGTGCCCGAGGCAATCCCCTTCGACGGATTGCCCGCGTCGATGGTGCACGACACGCCGAAAACGCCGACGATTGCGAAGCTTGTTGACTACGTGAACGGAGTCGGCGAAAGAAGCGATGCAACGCTGCGTCACCCTGACCGCGACTGGACCGCTGCCGACACGTTGAAGAACGTCGTCGTCAAGTTGAAGCACCCCGACGGCACCACCGAGCCGCTGGCCGTGGGTCTCGAGGGCCACCGCGAGGTCGACATGAAGCGCCTCGAAGCTCAGGTTGCTCCGGCCGAAGTCGCACCCTTCGACGAAGACGATTTCAAGCAGTACCCGGCCTTGAAGAAGGGCTACATCGGGCCGGGCTCGCTTGGCGCTGGCAACGAGTCCGGCATCCGCTACCTCCTCGACCCACGCATCGTCGACGGCACCCAGTGGATCACCGGCGCCGATCAGTACAACCAACACGTTCTACACCTCACCGCAGGTCGCGATTTCACCGGCGACGGAGTGATCGAAGCCGCCGAGATCCTCGACGGTGACGTGTGTCCATCGTGCGGCTCAGCCGTCGAGATTGCACGTGGCATCGAGATTGGCCATATCTTCCAACTCGGCACCAAGTACGCCGAGGCACTCGAACTGACTGTGCGCGACGAAAACGACAAGCCGGTCACCCCCACGATGGGTTCGTACGGGGTCGGCGTGTCGCGCTGCCTCGCTGCTGTCGCTGAGGCATCCCTTGATGACAACGGATTGTGCTGGCCACGCGAGATTGCCCCCGCCGACTTCCACATCGTGAGCGCCGGCAAGGAAGGTACCGCTCACGGGCCCTACGCCGAAGAATTGGCGGCTTCGCTCGAGGCTGCTGGCCTGCGCGTCCTCCTTGACGATCGGCCGAAGACTTCTCCGGGCGTCAAGTTCAAGGACGCCGAGTTGATCGGTATCCCGACAATCGTTGTTGTGGGCCGCGGTCTGAACAACGAGGACGATCCGACCATCGAGGTCAAGGATCGCAAAACCGGCGAGCGCGAAGACATCTCGACCTCAACAATCGTCGACCACCTCATCGCCCTCGCCAAATAGTTACGTATGGGGTCAGGCCCCTTTCGCAACTCTTAGCCGTGGCGCACCAATCCCTGGTCAATCACAACGCGCTCATCGCCGCCTCCGGCTGGCGCTGCGCTCGTGGTGAACATCGCTTCGCCGCTCTCGGTCGACCACATGCGCACCGTCAGTGCGTCGCCTGGGATGACCGGTGAGGCAAAGCGACCTTCGATGTGCTGGAATCTCGCCGGGTCATTGTCGCACAGTGCGCTGAGGAGCGCTCGTGCCGTGAAGCCATACGAGCAGAGGCCATGCAGAATCGGCGTGTCAAACCCGCCCATCGCGGCGAAGGCCGGATCGGTGTGCAACGGGTTGCGGTCACCTGACAAGCGGTATACGAACGCCTGGTCGCGATCGGTCACGTAGGTGACCTTTTGGTCGCACGGTCGCTCCGGCGGCACGTTCTTCGGGCCGGATGGCCCACGGTCGCCGCCCCAGCCCCCTTCGCCACGCATGAACGATGAGCCCACGTTCGTGTAGAGCGGCTCGCCGTCCATCACAGCGACCGTTTCTGACACCACGACAGCGGCACTGCCCTTGTCGTAGATACCGATGATCTTGCTGGTCAAGGTGACCGTACCTTCGATGGGAATCGGGCGGTGCAGCGTGACGGCTTGCTGGCCGTGGACCAGCAGTGCCGGATTGAACGATCCAATCTTGCCCATCGCCGAACCTCGACCCCACCCGACCACAACGGGGAAGGTCGGATACACCAGTTGCTCGGTGTCGTTGCTGTTCTCGGTCGTGAACGGCAAGTCGTCGTGGCCGGCACCGATGCCGACCGCATAGAGCAAGGCGTCCTTCGAGTTCCAGCTCGCTTCGATCGGTTCACTCGTAGATCCGACCGCATCGGGGTTGATTGGCATGTTGTTACTCCCTGGCTTGGTGACGTTTTCTTCGGGGTTCCTTGGGTTTCGCGGCGCTCAGCCTGTGACGGTCTTGCCGTCCATGCCCGTTCTCCCGCGGGCGTTGGCGAGCAACAACTCGACAATCGGCCCGAGCGACTCGGGGTCGTCAGTGGGCCCGACGGCCGGGCCGCGCACCCAACCTTCGGCAACGGCGAGGAACTGCCCGGACGCCTCGAAGACACGACCGGTGACGTCAGCCGCCTCGTCAGAAACGAGCCAGGTGACGATCGGGGCGATCCATTTCGGCGATCGAGCCTCGCGCTCCTCGTCAGTCTCCGGCGCCGGGCCGAGGTCTTCGGTCATGCGGGTGAGCGCCACCGGAGCGACGGCGTTAACTGTCACTCCGTAGCGAACGAGCTCCATCGACGTGATCTGTGTAAACGCCGCTATGCCGGCCTTTGCGGCGCCATAGTTCGACTGACCGACGTTGCCGTAGATACCCGAAACCGACGACGTGTTGACGATACGACCAGCAACCGCGTGGCCCGCCTTTGACTGCTCGCGCCAGTAGACCGCCGCGTGACGAGCCGGGGCGAACGTGCCCTTCAGATGCACGTTGATAACTGCGTCCCACTCCTGCTCGGTCATGTTGGCGAGCATCCGATCGCGCAAGATTCCGGCGTTGTTGACGACAGCATCGAGGCCGCCGAAGGTCTCGATCGCCATGTCGACCATCCGCTTGGCACCGTCCCAATCGGCCACGTTGTCGCCGTTCGCAATTGCCTCGCCGCCCCCGGCAATGATCTCGTCGACGACTTGCTGGGCGGGCGATACATCGGTTCCCGTACCATCGCGCTCGCCACCGAGATCGTTCACGACAACCTTCGCTCCGTGACGAGCCAAGCTCAACGCATGCTCACGGCCGATGCCCCGGCCTGCTCCAGTGACGATTGCGATCTTGCCTTCACAGAGTCTTGCCATGCCGACGACTGTATGAATCTGCTCGCTGATTGGTCGTGTCGAAGGCGACAGCCAGCACAGAGTTGCGAAAGGGGCCTGACCCCATACGCAACTATCTGAGGTTGACGCCGGGTCGTTTGAACAACTTGCGGTGCCACCGACTCGGGGTGAGTGCGACGGCGCGCGGCTCGTCTTCGAACATCCAGCGGGCGAAGTTGCGCTTGCCCCACGGGCCACTGGCAGCGACGACTCTGATCGCACCGCGCGCACCCCACGGTTTGGCGAGCACCTTGCCGAGCGCCCGCGACATTTTGTGATCGGCAAACAGGTGATACTCGACTTCTCGCTCGTAAATACCTGCTGCCGCGCTCGGGTGGAGTGCGCCGGCGGCGTCGACTGCTTCGGCTGCAAGTCGGCCTGTCAGTAATGCCTGACCGATGCCTTCGCCCGTCATAACGTCGGTGGCCATCGCAGCATCACCGGTAAACAGGACGCGGCCGCGAGCGAGCACTGCCTCGTCGACACGCGCCGGGATCGGCCACGCGGTGTGTCGCTCCTCCAACTTGAAGTCAGGCCCCAGAGCCTCGACGATGTGCGGGCGCTCAAGCAAGTCAAGCCACAGCTGCTTCATATCTTTGGTCTTGACTGCACCGCCGCGCAGCACCCCAAAGCCGATGTTGAACCGCCCGTTCGGCAGTGGGAACGACCAGGCGTACCCCGGCAGAAGGTCGGCTTCGAACCAGACGTGCAGCTGCTTCGCCGCTGACCCGGTCGCGCCGCGGCCGTACTGCCGAAAACCGTGCCACTCCCCCAAGTATCCCTGCTCGTTGATCCCGAGCGCCTTGCGCACTGGGCTCCACATGCCATCAGCGGCAATTACATAGCGAGTGGTGATGTCGAGGCGTTCCGCAACGACCTCGATGCGGTCATCATGCTCGACCATTGACTCGAACCCGTGCCCGTCGCGCACATCGACCCCGGCAGCTCGAGCCAACTCGACGAGTGCGTTGTCGAGTTGGAGTCTCGGCGCAACGGCGGCATACGTGCCCGGTCCGTCGAGCGGAACATCGACCGAACGACCTGACGGCGAGCGCAGCGATGCGCCGTCGACCTCAAACCAGTCGTCGACGGTGTCCGGGTCGAAGGCAAGCAGTTCGAGCTCACGCAACGCCAGGGTGGTCAGGCCATCCCCGCAGCACTTGTCGCGCGGGAAGGCCGCTCGATCGATCAACACAACGTCACGGCCAGACCGAGCGAGGGCAATTGCCGCTGCCGATCCGGCGGGGCCGCCACCCACCACCAGCACGTCGGTCGACACGTTCTCGTTCACGTTGTGCAGGCTAGAAGCGCTCGCCGACAAGTGCGTGATCACGCTCGTCGATGTGCAAACAGTTACACCTCTGGGTCAGCTCGGCAGCTCGGTGTGGACGTTGACGCCAGCGACTGTCAGGCCGATGCCGTCTTTGTCAATGTCGCCCACTGTGCCGGCGCTCTCGGACACCTCTTCGATGTCGTCTTTGATCTCTTTGCCTTCGTACAGCTCGCTGAGGGTGACCATGGCACCAGCCAACGCTGCACCGAGCAATCCTCCCTTGCGACGACCGGCTTCGATAGAAGAGAGTTTCCGTGACGCTCGATATTCCTCCCGGTCGCGGATGATTCGCACTTGCAGCTCGTCGTCCAACCCGGCGAGTTCCTGAGCGTCGTGTCGGTCGGAGGTCGCGTTTGTAGCGCCGTTGAGATCTTCGCTCATGCACAAAGAATACTGAGAAACGTTGCCGCGAAGCAGGCAGCCCCGAACGGCGGCGTCGATGCATCACAGCTAACGTCAAGGGTCGAATGAGCGACTTCGAGATGGCGGACACCAACCCGTCCCGGCCCAACGCAGGCACTCCCACAGCAAGCGGCGGCCTCGCGGCGCCCGTCGCGCCAATGAATGACGCGGCGACTGCAGAGACCTTCGAGAAAGTCTTCTTCGAGTTGCGCAAGGTGATCGTCGGCCAGTCGCGATTGTTGGAACGTTTACTCGTTGGCGTCTTGTGTCGCGGCCACTGCCTGCTCGAATCGGTTCCGGGTCTCGCAAAGACACTCGCCGCTGAAACGCTCGCCGCCGTGGTCGGTGGGTCGTTCGCTCGGATCCAGTTCACCCCCGACCTCTTGCCGTCCGACATCGTCGGGACGCGCATCTACCGTGCGGGCAGCGAGACCTTCGACGTCGAACTTGGCCCCGTGTTCGTCAACTTTCTACTGACCGACGAAATCAACCGTGCCCCCGCCAAGGTCCAGTCGGCACT
>CALAHA010000355.1 GCA_937891565.1 uncultured Ilumatobacter sp.
CACGTGATCCTCGTCGGCGGCTCGACCCGCATGCCGGCCGTTACCGACCTCGTGCAGGACCTCACTGGCAAAGAGCCGAACAAGACCGTCAACCCGGACGAAGTTGTTGCCATCGGCGCAGCAGTCCAGGCCGGCGTGCTCCGCGGCGACGTCAAGGACGTACTCCTGCTCGACGTCACGCCGCTGTCGCTCGGTATCGAAACCAAGGGTGGCGTGATGACCAAGCTCATCGAGCGCAACACCACGATCCCCACCAAGCGTTCCGAGGTATTCACCACGGCAGAAGACATGCAACCGTCAGTCGAGATTCACGTGCTTCAGGGCGAGCGCGAGATGTCGAGTTACAACAAGACGCTGGGCAAGTTCACCCTCGTCGACCTGCCGCCAGCCCCCCGTGGTGTGCCGCAGATCGAGGTCACCTTCGACATCGACGCCAACGGCATCGTGCACGTGAGCGCCAAGGACCGTGCCACCAACAAAGAGCAGTCGATGACACTCAGCGGCCAGTCCACGCTCAATAAGGACGACATCGCGCAAATGGTGAAGGACGCCGAGTCCCACGCCGAAGAAGATGCCAAGCGTCGCGCCGAGGCCGAGGTTCGCAACAACGCTGACAGCCTCGTCTACCAAACCGAAAAGGTCCTCCGCGAGCAGGGCGACAAGGTCCCGGCTGACGAGAAGGACGCCGTCGAGGCGCCCCTCGCTGACCTCAAAAAGGCACTCGAAGGCAACGACAACGACGTGATCAAGTCGTCGACAGAAGCCCTCATGGCAGCCAGCCAGGCATTCAGTCAGAAGCTGTACGAAGCAGCCGCGAAGGACGCAGGGGCCGAAGGCTCCTCTGCATCTGGGCAGGACGCTGGCGCCGGTGAAGTGAACGATGACGACATCGTCGACGCGGAAATTGTCGACGACGAGCCGGAAGCCTGAGGCGCCCGTCATGTCCAACATGGGAGACGGCGACATGGTCGATCCCGATGACCTCAATGAGGAGGAGTTAGCCGGGAGCGCATCCCGGTCGGCTTCGGAGTCGGCAGCAGCTGCTGATGCAGCTGATGCGACGGGCGAGAACGACGTGCCTGAACGGGCTGGCGAATTCGACGAAATCGACACCCTGTCCGCACTCGACTTTGAGATCCCTGAAGCCGTTGCGGCAGAACTGGTCGACGAGGCGGGTGCCGAGGTGGATTACTCCGACGTCGATGTCGGTGCAGTTCTTGCCGAGCGCGACGATTACAAGTCGATTGCTCAACGTGTCCAGGCCGAGTTCGAAAACTTCCGCAAGCAGGCCATTGCTCGTGCGCAGATCGATGCCGACCGGGCGACCGGGCGACTCGCTGAAGCGTTCCTGCCAGTCCTCGATGCGGCTGAAGCAGCGTTCCTTCGTCATCCCGACGTGGTGGGCCCACTGCTCAACCAGATGCTGGCCGAGCTCAAAAAGCAAGGTCTCGAAACCCTCGATCTCGACGGCCAACCGTTCGATCCAGAGGTCGCCGAGGCAGTCGCTCACGAGCCGATCGACGGCGGTGAAGCAGTGGTGGCAGAAGTGCTGCGCAGCGGTTACCAATGGAAGGGTAAGACCCTTCGCGCCGCCATGGTCAAGACAAAAGACTGAGAGACAACACGCGGTGTCTGACACGTGGTGTCTGATACATGGTGTCTGATACATGGTGTCTGATATCACGAGTTGTTACTCGAACGCCGAGGAGGTGAGTACGAGATGGCTGCACAACGAGACTGGTTCGACAAGGACTTTTACAAGACGCTTGGGGTAGGAGAGAGTGCCACCGACAAGGAGATCACCAAGGCGTACCGCAAGCTCGCCCGAGAGCTGCACCCTGACAAGAACCCCGGTGACGATGTTGCCGAGGAAAAGTTCAAAGAGGTGTCGTCCGCTTACGACGTCCTTGGCCACGAGAACAAGCGCGCAGAGTACGACGAAATCCGACGTATGGGCCCCGCCACGATGGGTGGCCGGCCCGGCGGATCTGACGGATTCTCCTTCAATGTTGGCGACATGGGTGGAGGGCTCGGCGACGTTCTCGGTGGGATGTTTGGTCGCGGTGGCGGCCAAGGCCGAGGTCGAGGTGGCTCGAGTGGTGTCCAGCCTCGACGCGGCACGGACATCGAAGCTCAACTCACGGTTGATTTCGCCGATGCCGTCACCGGCCTCGAAACCACCCTGTATCTGACCACTGATGCACAGTGCTCAACCTGCCACGGGTCGGGCGCCAAGCCGGGTACTTCCCCCAGGGTGTGCAGCAACTGTCAGGGCCGCGGTGTCACCGACGACAACCAGGGCATGTTCTCCTTCTCGTCGCCGTGCCATTTATGCTCGGGCACCGGCCGCCTGATTGACGAGCCGTGCGGTACCTGTCGCGGTGGTGGTGTCGAGAAGCGGCCACGCGAGGTCAAGACGCGGCTGCCTGCCGGTGTGAAAGACGGCCAGACCATTCGCCTGAAGGGGCGCGGTGGCCCGGGTCGGAACAGCGGCCCGAACGGCGACCTACTCGTCCAGCTCAAGGTCATGCCGCACCATATGTTCGATCGGAGCGGCGTGAACCTCACCGTTGCGGTTCCCATCGCCTTCGCTGACGCAGCGCTCGGCGCCGACATTCAGGTACCGACACTTGGTGGCCCGACGGTGACCTTGCGCGTGAAAGCTGGGACGCAATCAGGGACCCGCCATCGTGTGAAGGGCAAGGGCATTAACACCACCAAAGAGTGCGGTGACCTGATCGTCACGGTCAATGTGCAGGTCCCAACCGAGCTCAGCGACGCTGAGCGTTCGGCAATCGAGCAACTCCGTCGAGCAACTACGATAGATGCCAGCACGATAAGTAGTGAGGAACCGAGCGATGCGTGAGAGCGCCCGACGCTCACCGATGAGGCACCCACATGGCTGATAACGACGAAACGAAGCGCACCCGCTCTTCAGCGGTGTATGTCATCTCGGTCGCGGCTGAACTCTCGGGCATGCATCCGCAGACGTTGCGGATCTACGAACGTCGCGGGCTTGTCGAGCCAGCTCGAACCCAAGGTGGTAATCGCCGCTACAGCGATGTCGATATCGCCATCCTGCGGCGGATCTCCGAGCTGACTTCCGAAGGTATGAATCTCGAGGGAATTCGCCGCGTGATGCGCCTCGAAACTGAGAACGTTCGGCTGCGCACCGAGCTCGAGCAAGCCCGTGAGATTGCGCTGCACGCTATTGCCGAGGCCGAACGCAGTCAGGCTGCGGGCACGCGTGCCGCCGCTGGTGGCGACCTCGTTCCGCTGCGGCAGGCAGTTGCCGTGTTCGGCAAGCGGCCGAGCATCTTCGACCGCGACTGACGCGTCGCCGGGGCGACTCCCTTCGACGCCGTCGGCCCGCTGCAGTTCGTCGTCAGCTGCGCCGGGACCGGATCCAGGAGAACGAGCGTTTCGTGGCGCCCGGTAACGGCGGCGGCGTCGATGTGCTCGCGGGCGAGACGCACTCGATCGCCCACGGCCGGCGGGCTGATTGTGTTTCGGTAGCTGCCAACGCGACGATGTCGACTGGTCGGTGCCGCCCACTGATCCTCGCTGCGCCAATGGCTGCACCGATGGCCACACACTGTCGTGCCGGGCTACGGAGGTCGCTCAGTTTGGGGGCCGGATTGGCCCGTGACATCGATGCGGTGCAGCGATGAGGACGCCGGGAACATTGCGATGCGTGCCGGGACCGAAGCCCCACCGAGTTCGGCGCGGAGTCGAACGAAGGCATCCAGCACAGCTCGGTCGTCGCCAACCGATCGCAGCGAAACTTCTGCCGCGTGCGTCGGGAGATCACCACTTGCGTCGATGAGGACTTGAAAGATTGGGCGTTAGTTGTTCTCAACCCAGCTCAGCACTCCGCTGGAGTCGATCAGGGCCTGTTCGACTAGGCCGACGACGGAAAGCACGTCGCGTTTGGCAAGCTCAAGTACGGCAATCGGCAGCCGATCCCCATCGCGTTGGCGAGCGCTGGGGAGGCGATCGAGTTCCCCGAGGACGCGATCGGCATCGCTGCCAAACTCGCGTCGAACCCGATCGATGACCTGGTTGGAAAACAGATACTGCGGGCCGGGCATAGCTACAGATTCACCGATTGCGGTGCGCTATGGCCAGTTCGGCGATGTCGCGCATGATGGTGGCAATTTTGTAGTCCTTGGGCGTATAGATCGCCGCGATGCCGATCTTGCGCAGACGGGGGCGATCATCTTCGGGGATGATTCCGCCGACGACCACGGGGATGTCGACGCCCATCGCCTTGAGGTGGTCAAGGACATCAGGTACGAGGTTGAGGTGTGAGCCAGACAAGATTGACAGCCCGATGACGTCAGGATCTTCATCTCGGGCCGATGCAGCGATTTGCTCCGGCGTGAGGCGAATACCCGAGTACACGACTTCCATGCCGGAGTCGCGAGCAGCGACGGCGATTTGCTCGGCTCCGTTCGAGTGGCCGTCGAGGCCCGGCTTGGCGACGAGGAACTTGGGTGGGCCGCCAGGAATCGACTTGACGAACGCGGCCACTTCGCCGAGACCGTTTGCCGACCCGGTCGCACCGGCCACACCGGTCGGTGCGCGGAACTCGCCGAAGATGTCACGCATCAGATTGCCCCACTCGCCGGTGGTGCCTCCGGCGCGCGCAAGCGCGATCGACGGCGGCATGATGTTGCTGCCGTCGACGGCAGCAACACGCAGATCGATGAGCGCAGCATCGACGGCGGCCTGGTCGCGTTGGGCGCGCCAGGCCTCAACGTCGGCGACCAACTCGGCTTCAACAGCATGATCGACCTTCAAGATGGCGCCCTCGCCGCCGAGGGGCGAGTCGGTGGTCTCGGTGAAATCGTTGACGCCGACGACGGTGAGGTCGCCTGATTCGATTCGACGTGTGCGCTGCGCCATCGAGGAAACGAGGCGCGACTTCAACGTTTCGACGGCTTCGAAGGCGCCGCCCATCTCGAGGACGTCGTCGAGCTCAGCCTGGGCTGCGGCTCGCAACTCTGCGGTCTTGGCTTCGATGACGAGAGAGCCGTCGAAGATGTCGCCGTACTCGAGCAGGTCGGTCTCGAAGGCCAACACCTGCTGCAT
>CALAHA010000356.1 GCA_937891565.1 uncultured Ilumatobacter sp.
CGCCCTTCGGCACGTTCGGTGCACCTGGCAGGACCGACGCCATCGGTTCGATCGGCGGGTCGCCATCAACGGCGGCGTAGAAGTCGGCAAGCATGTCGTCGATCAATACGAGCTTCGCGTCGCCGTGGCGAATGCGGCCGCGGGTGCTGTCGATGAACGCATCGAGGGAGCCCATGCGCATCGGCAGAGGAAGCACCATCGAGGCAATGCCGGCCAACCAACAGCCGCGCACAATCGTCATCAGTTGGCGGCTGGTCGGGCCGAGCACCGCCACGTGGTCACCGGGCACCAAACCCTTCGCCTGCAGCGCCGCGCCGACGGCGCGAGCGTCGTCGTGGATCTCACGCCACGTGACGAGTGCCGGCCGACCATCGGCACCAAGGTCGCCACTCAGGACGGACTTGCCAACGAAGCGGACACCAGTGCCAAGATCGGCAGCAGCTTCCAGACGAGTAATCGTGGAGTCGACGGGATTCATGGTTCGTGACGGTACAACGTGAGCGACAACGCTCTCCAGCCGTCTTGCGCCCTTGTCACGCTGCGGTCAGACCCGGTGTGACAGCAGCTGTGCGACATCGGGCTACTGGCTCCCGTTGAGCCGCCCCGGCAAATGGTGCATGGAGCCTCCCCGGACCTTCACTTGCTTTGGCTGGCATTGATGGCAGCCGTATTCGAGATGAATGCCTTGGATCGACATCTGGGTGCCACGGGACTTCTCGAGGATCACCTGCGGGAGGTGGTACAAGTCGTCACCGCCACAGATCGGGCACTTTGGCCGCGGGTCGCGAGCCCACTGCACCT
Source organism: uncultured Ilumatobacter sp. (assembly GCA_937891565.1). GTDB lineage: Bacteria > Actinomycetota > Acidimicrobiia > Acidimicrobiales > Ilumatobacteraceae > Ilumatobacter_A. Next base: position 802 of record CALAHA010000356.1, read on the forward strand.
TGCACGCGGAACAGGTCAGCCGTAGGAGGCCATCGCCCACGGGTTCGCCGTTGAGGTGCTCATCCGACTCGCATGTCGGACACACGATGTCGAGTGCCATATCGGCATCGTAGGTGCCGGGCGACCGGGGTCAGTCCGAAGCGAACGCTTCCGACAGCTGGGTGATGCTCTCTGGCGGCAGCGTCGTATAGAGCAATTCGGCGCCTTGGAACCGTGCTGCCTCTGCGGCGAGCTTGCCGACGTGGACGTGCTCGGCGAGGATCACGACAGCGGTTGTGCCGTCGTGGACGGCCTGCTTAAACCAGCCAACCCACTCATCCGGAATCCCCAGGTCGACCACCTTGGCGGTGACCGCACCGACACTGGCGCCCACTCCGATGCCTGCGAGCCATCCGATCGGGCCGCCGACGACCAGGCCGAGTAGCCCAGTCCACATGGCGCCCGACGCTGCAGCCTTACCAGGCGTCGGATCGATCGTCTCGACGACGTTGACCTTGCCATCTTTCTTCGACACGATGACAGCGTCCTTCAGCTTCAGTGCCCCACTGACCCGCAGGCCATTCATGGCGAGCAGAAACTCCTGCGCCCGGAGCGGCGTGCTGAGCGCAACGCCGATGATCACCGGTGCATCGGGATCAAGGTCGATATCGGCGTTCGCTCGGAGGCTGGGATCTGGTGGCTGAAAGTCACTCACCCTGTGAGTCTGACCCGGGTATTGGTGCAATCAAACCTCGCTCGTCAGCGCTGACTACTCCGCTCGCCCGCCCGAGCCGCAATGATGGATTGATGCCTGACTTTCGCACCCTCTCGCTCGACAGTGGCCCGAGTGCCGGACAGCCCATCCTCCTCGGCCACAACGACTTCTGGACGAAGTCGCTCGACGAACGAAATACCGCTTTCGCTCAACTGCGCCAAGAGAACACCGAAGGCGCTGGCATGTGTTTTCATGAAGAACTCTCAGTTATCGAGGGCGGCACCGCCGGGCCCGGGTTCTGGTCGGCTGTCAGCTACGACGACATTCGTCAAATCAATCGGACACCGCATGCATTCTCTTCGGCGGCTGGAATCACGCTTGGCGAGGCACCACCCGAAACGCTTGAGTTTTTCGGATCGATGATCGTCCTCGACGACCCGCGTCACGCCAAGATGCGCATGCTCGTCCAAAAGGGCTTCACCCCGAAGACCGTTGCCCGCATCGAAGAGTCGGTGCGCGCTCGAGCCAAAGACCTGGTCGCGAAAGCGAAAGAAATGGGCGAGTGCGACTTCGTTGAGCAACTCGCGGCACCACTCCCCCTCGGCGTGATCTGCGACATGCTCGGCGTGCCGCCGGAAGACGAACAGCAGATCTTCGATTGGACCAACCTCATCCTTGGTGCCGGCGACCCTGACTTCACGATGGATTTACACGAGCTGATTCTCGGAGCCGCTGCGATGTTCGACTACGCGCAGGCCCTGGGCGAAGAGCGGCTGAAGAACCCGACCGACGACATCGCATCGATCCTGATGCACGCCGAGGTGGATGGCGAACGGCTCACAGCTGCGGAATTCGGCTCCTTCTTCATCCTGCTCGCAGTCGCCGGTAACGAGACCACCCGCAACGCCATCTCATGGGGCATGCATCAGCTCCATTATCACCCCGATCAGAAGGCGCAGCTCCGCGACAACTACGCCGAGCTGTCAATGCCTGCCGCCGAAGAAATCGTCCGTTGGGCATCGCCGGTTCTCCACATGCGCCGCAATGCCAACTTCGACATTCAAGTTGGCAACACGATGATTCGCGAAGGCGAGAAAGTCGTCATGTGGTACTGGTCAGGCAACCGTGACGAGAACGTGTTCACCAACGGCCACACCTTCGACATCAACCGCGCCAACAGCAAGGAGCAAGAAGGTTACGGAGCTGGCGGCCCACATTTCTGCCTCGGCGCGAATCTTGCTCGCCGCGAAATCCAGGTGATGTTCGACGAGATCTTCACCCAGATCCCAAACATCGCGATCACCGGCGAACCCGATCGATTGGTCAGCGGCTTCATCAACGGCATCAAACGCATGCCCTGCTCTACTTCGGGCTGAAACCGATCGGGGTTCGTGGGGAGCACAGCCCGTAGGATCAAACGCCGTATGAGCGACACCGACATCGACAGCCAATCCGGCTCCAGTAACGACACTCCGGAATATCGGTACACGTCGGCGCTCGCGCAGGGCATCGAAGTCGGTTGGCAGGACTTCTGGGCGGAGAATGGCACGTTCCACACTCCCAACCCGGTTGGGGCACTCGCCAATCCCGACCGCACCGAGCCGCTCGGCGAGAAGGTGTTTGTTCAGGACATGTTCCCGTACCCATCCGGTGTCGGCCTACATGTCGGTCATCCGCTCGGGTTCATCGGCACTGATGTCTACTCCCGCTTCAAGCGGATGACGGGCCACAACGTCCTGTACACCATGGGCTTCGACGCCTTCGGCCTGCCCGCTGAACAATACGCCGTGCAGACTGGCCAGCACCCCGCGATCACCACGAACGCGAACATTGCGAACATGCGTCGCCAGCTGCGCAGGCTCGGTCTGAGCCACGACATGCGACGATCTGTGTCGACCACCGATCCCGAGTTCTACCGCTGGACGCAGTGGATCTTCAGCCAGGTGTTCAACGCGTGGTACGACGACTCCCCCGACGTCGACCGAGCGCGTCCGATCAGCGAACTGATCGAAATGTTCGAGTCCGGTGAACGTGGCACCCCCGACGGCACGCCGTGGGCCGACCTCTCTGCTGCCCAGCGCAACGTGATCATTGACGACCACCGCCTCGCCTACATCTCAGAGGCGCCCGTCAACTGGTGCCCCGGCCTTGGCACTGTCGTTGCTAACGAAGAAGTCACCGCCGACGGCCGCTCGGACCGCGGCAACTTCCCCGTGTTCAAGCGCAACATGCGCCAGTGGATGATGCGCA
>CALAHA010000357.1 GCA_937891565.1 uncultured Ilumatobacter sp.
GCAAGCGGGTATCTCTGTCAACTCGACGGCTGGTTCGCCGAGGATCTCGATCGAGCCGTGCACGACGCCTGCCTGCTCGTAACCGGTCGCCATGTCGGGCTGCGGGGCGAGGCGCTGCTCAGCTGCCGTGGCGTACCACTCGAGGTCGAAAGCAATGGGCGTCGGAGTGCCGTAGCCCCGACCGAGTGCGTCCTCGGGGTCATCGAGCGATGCCGCGTAGGTTTCGTTGCCAATGGTCCACTGTTCCATCGGAGCTTCACGCATGTGTTCGGCCCACATTGCCTCGCCTTTAACAATGAATGGGTCGGCAAGCCTGACCGGCACGTCAAAGTCGGTGATGTGGAGCAACGGTCGACCGGCCCGCGCGAGCGCCGCCCAATACCAAGCCGTTCGGCCAACAATGCGATGCCCGGAGATCACACCGAGGCTGGCGTCTGCGGTCCATGCAGCAAACACCCACTCTTCGACACTGCCTGGATGCCGGCCGTCGTGGAGGCCGCCCGTGCCAAAGTTTGCTGCGAAGTCCGACATCATCAGGCAGACTACGGGGGTGTTGCGATACCTGAGCCTCGACTGGATCAACGCCCTGACCGCAGAAGTGGCAGCAAGCGAACACCTCCGGGACATTTCATCGACACACACGATCGGCGTCACGCAGGTCGTGTCAGACGGCCCCGAGGGAGACATCACGTATCACTTGCAGGTGGGCAACGGCTCGGCCTCGTTCGGCGCAGGTGTGGCCGATCCCGAAGACATCAAGATGGAACAGGTTTGGGATACTGCAGTCGCCGTAGCGATCGGCGAGCTCAACGCGCAGGAAGCCTTTATTAGCGGACACATCCGCCTGTGGGGCGACCAGCAGAAGTTGCTCGACAACCAGGCGGTGTTCGGGGCACTCGACGCAGTGTTTGCCCGCGTGAAAGAACGCACGACCTACGAGTGACGCGGCATACGGTCTGCCGTTGCTCAGCGTTGGCCGCCGCGGCAAGTATCTGATTCTGCGTTTCGAGCCGATCAACTTCGTGATCCACCTCATGCAAGGCGGCAGGCTCCTCGCCGACACGAAGCTCTCCGCGAAGCCCCGCGGCGGCCAAGCCCGCTTCAGCTTCGAACCCATCGAACGCGACGACGGCGGTATCGACGAGACAGCGTTACTACTTACCGAACAGGGCAAAGAGCGGCGCGCCGGGGTGTGGTGCGTGCCCTCGGCCGACTTGGAAGCAACGCTCCCACTCGCCAAGCTCGGCCCCGAAGCAGCCGGAATTGACCCGGCCGACCTCGCTGAGTTGTTTGCAGCGAAATCAATGCGCGTGCGCGGCTTCCTGCGGCATCAGGCGATGGTGGCAGGCATCGGACGTCGACTCTCGAACGAAATCTGCCACACCGCACGAATCTCACCATTCGCCACGACCAAGCAACTCGGCACCGGCGGCGCCACCAAGGTGGCAGCAGCCATTGACCATTGCGTCGCCAGCGGGCTGGCCTCCGAACGGACCAGGGACGACATGAGTTCGTCGAAGGATCGTCCAAGTGCGGTCCATAGTCGCACCGGCAAGGCCTGCCCCGTCTGCTCCGACACCATCCGAGACGTCGAGTATTCGAGCTACACCGTCAATTACTGCCCGACCTGCCAGACCGGCGCCAAGGTGCTGGCCGACAACACCACCAGCAAGTTCTTGAAATAGCGGTCACACTGCGCCAGGCACAATATGACCGCAGGCTCTCCTCGACTGGGGTGACCCTCGTCGCTCGCCTGCAACCCTTGCCGAGGGAGTCGTTAGCGTCAGAAAGTGACTGAATTCGCTGCCCCTCGCGCCACCGCTGCTCCGCCAGGGCAGGAGTACCGCATGGGCCAGCGGGAACTGCTGACGCTGATGTCAGCGATCATGGCGCTGATGGCGCTCGGCATCGACACAATGCTGCCCGCCTTCGACGAGATCCGCACGACGTTTAACCTCGGCGAAGCATCCCCTCGCGCTGGGCAGGTGATCACGGTCTTCTTTATGGGACTCGCCATCGCCCAACTCGCCTGGGGGCCAATCGCTGACTGCTTCGGCCGTAAGCCGGTGCTGTACGCCGGCAGCGCCATCTACATCGCTGGCGCCGCCGGTTCGGCATTGGCCCCGACCTTCGAGCTGCTCCTTCTGAGCCGTTTCATCTGGGGCATTGGCGCGGCTGGCGCACGGGTGGTTGCCACTGCGATCATCCGCGACCGCTTCGAGGGCAGCCAAATGGCCAAGGCGATGTCGCAGGTGATGGCCGTCTTTATGCTCGTACCGATCCTCGCTCCAACCATCGGTGCTGGCATCATTGCCATTCTCCCTTGGCGCGCCATCTTCTGGTTCTGCGCGATCATCGCCGTGGTGATCATGCTGTGGAGCATCCGGATGCGCGAGTCGCTCAACCCAGCGAACCAGCTGCCACTGCAGTTCCGCTCAACGACGAAGGGCTACGTCGAAGTCGCGCGCACGCCGGTCACATCGGGCTACACCAACGCGACGATCTTCTTGCAAGGCGTCTTCACGACGTACCTTGCGAGCAGCGAGCTGATCATCAGCGAGGTATTCGACCGGAAAAGTCAGTTTCCGCTGATCTTCGGATTGGTCGCCCTGCTCTTCGCCGCCGGAGCGATCATCAACGGCCGCGTTGTCGTGCGGGTCGGCGTACATCGGCTCATCAATGCGGCATATGCACTTCTGATCCCGACCACCCTGCTGCTCTGCGTCATCTCGATCGCGGCCGGTGGGCAACCAAGCATTTGGGTCTACATGCCAGTTCTCGCTCTCACGTTGTCGTCGTTCATGTTCCTGATGCCAAATCTGAACACCGCTGCGCTCGGTCCGGTCGGCCACTTGGCTGGCACCGCATCTGCGTACGGCGGAGCGATCCGGATGGCAGGAGGCGCCGTGCTCGGCACGATCGTGAGCGCATTCGTGAGTGACTCGACGACGCCGTTCTCCATCGGCATCGCCATGCTTTGCATCGGTTCCTGGATCACCGTGCTACTCGTACGCCGACGCTCTCCCGAGCTGGCCACCGACCACTTACAGACTTCGGCCCCAGTCACCGTCTCGTGACGTGCCTACCGGGCGCTGAATTGCACCCGGTGGACACAGAGTTGCGAAAGGGGCCTGACCCCATTCGCAACTGTGCGTGGGCGTCAGATCAAGCCGAGTTCGGCAACAGCGTCGCGTTCGGCGACCAGTTCTGCTGCCGATGCGTCGATCTTCGAGCGGCTAAATTCGCCGATTTCGAGACCCTGGACGATCTCGTAGTTGCCGTCCTTGCAGACGCAGGGGAACGAGCTGATGATGCCCTCGGGCACACCGTAGCTGCCGTCGCTCGGCACCGACATTGAGACCCAGTCGCCGTCGGGCGTACCGAGCGTCCAGTCGCGAATGTGATCGACCGCAGCCGAGGCTGCCGATGCTGCCGACGAGGAACCGCGTGCGTCGATGATCGCTGCGCCGCGCTTGGCAACCGTGGGGATGTAGCTGTTGGCGTACCAGTCCTGGTCGCCGACCAGTTCAAGTGCGTTCTTGCCGCCGACTTCGCAGTGCGCGAGGTCGGGGTACTGCGTGACCGAGTGGTTGCCCCATACGGTCATCTTCTTGATGTCATTGACGGAAGCATCGAGGCGCGTGGCGAGCTGGCTGATTGCACGGTTGTGGTCGAGCCGAGTCATTGCGGTGAAGCGGCTCGGGTCAAGGCCAGCAGCGTTGTTCATTGCAATCACTGCGTTGGTGTTGGCCGGGTTCCCGACGACGAGGATCTTGACGTCCTTCTTGGCCGAGCGGCTCAGTGCTTCGCCCTGCGGCTTGAAGATGCCACCGTTGGCCGACAGCAGGTCAGCGCGCTCCATGCCGGCCTTACGCGGCATCGAGCCCACGAGGATCGCCACATCGGCGTCGCCGAACGCCACATCGGCGTCGTCGGTGCAGGTGACCGAGTCGAGCAGCGGGAACGCCCCGTCGTCGAGTTCCATGCGAACACCCTCGAGCGCGCCGAGCGCCGGAGTGATTTCGAGCAACTGCAATGCAATAGGGGTGTCTGGACCGAGCATCGTGCCCGATGCAATGCGGAAAAGGAGGCTGTAGCCGATCTGGCCTGCAGCCCCGGTGACGGCAACGCGTACTGGAGTGGTCATGGCGCCTGAGGCTACGCCGGTGCGGTCGCCAGGCCAAGCCCAACGGCTCGAACCCTGTCTGCCCGGCCGACATCAGGTCGGGCAAAGATCAACAGATGTGAGTCTTATGCCAAGCCCAAGAGCCGGTTGACGATCAACGAATAGAAATTCTGACCCAACTGTGTCAGGTGAATGCCATCGTCGTAGAAACAGCGGCCCTCACAGCTGGCCGACATCACTTCCCAGTCGAGGACCGTCACGTTGGGGAACATTTCGGGCAGCGCACGAATCTTGCCGTTGTTGCCAGCCATCCAGTTGCGAGCACCCTTGCCGGTCAACATCACCACTGTTGGCACGTCGACGAGAACGCTCATGAGCAACGCAAGTGACGCGTCACTGAAGGGGCCATTGGTACCGAGGTGCACCACGATCACCGACGTCAAAGCACCCGAGAGCTTCACCGCTTCGAGCTGAGGGACGTAGGAAATGAGCTGACGGCTCTTGACCGCATCGACGACGAATCCACTCGCTGTCAGCTCTTCTGCGGCACCGAGCATCACCGAGTCACCAACGGCAACCAATGGAAGCCCAGTCGTTGCCGGTGTAAGTGCCAGCGGCGTGATCGCGTTGAAGTCGGTAATGACACCGAACTGAGGGACTGGGGCCGGTGAAAGAGTTGTCGGCGGCGGTGCGATCGTCGAAGCAGGGCCGACGACGGGAGCAGCAGCTGCTGGCGGGACCATCGTCAGCGCTGCATCAGCAGTGGTCACCGGAGTCGATTCGGCGCCGTCGGGCAACGTTGTCGGGGTCGACACCGCTGCTGAATCGGTAGTGCTCGGACGCGTTGAGACCGTGGTGGGAGCAACAGTGACCGGCGGAATCGTCACGGGCACGGCGATCTCTACATCGGACAGGCTGACGGTGAACTCTTCACCGTCAGCGAGCGACTCAGTGATGTCGTTCTGCTTGAGGTCGGCCGTCGCGAGCGTCACGCCAGCAAACGTCGCCATCACCACGGTGATGGCGACGGCGCCGACTAACAGCCCAGTTGGTCGACGGACCTCACGGTTCCGAACCCGTTGCGTGAGCGCTGCGACGCCGCCGATCCGGATCGGTGTCTCGACAAACCGATACGACAGCTCGGTGATGATCAACGTCGGGATCATCGCGAGAAGGAACTCGTGGAGGCGGAGCGAGTTGCCTGCCACATTGCGGATGATCTGGTAGATCGGCCAGTGGAAGAGATACAGCCCGTACGAGCGAGTGCCGATCCATGTCAGGACCGTGCCGCCGAGCAGCCGGTTCGCAGCAGAACCATGGTGCGTGACCGCAGCGATCATCAGCAGTGTCAGTATCCCCGCCCCGAAAAGCCCGCCACGGAAAAGTCGGCCGTCAGCACCGCTCGGATCGACGAGATGGATGTTCCAGCACATCCAGCCGAACACGGCAAACGCCAAGACCGCAACAACGTCGAATGCCCGGCCACGATCGCGGAGCGGTCCACGGACGATGGCGAAGGGCCGCCACACCATGGCAAACCCCGCCCCGAGGAGGAGGCCACCCGCTCGGGCAACGGTGCTCAGGTACAGCGCGTCGAGCTTGGAGACCGGCCGGCCAGCAATGCTCCAGTACGCCTCAGGTGTCACCTCAGGTTCGCCTATCACACCTGGGTGATAAGCGAGGCCGACAAGGATCGCGATACCGATCGCGCCAACGAACAGCCAGCGGCTGAAATTCGCAACGCGACGCGTGCCCGTGCGGCCAAGAAACGCCACCATTACCAGCGGCCAGACCAAATAGAATTGTTCTTCGACCGCCAGGCTCCACAGGTGCCGAAGCGGCGCAAAATCGCCGGTTGCGGTATAGCCGAGGCCCACCCACACCTGGTACCAGTTCGAAACGTAGAAGAATCCGGCGAACACATCTCCGCGGAGTTGCCCCAGCGCATCGGGTTCGAACAGGGCTGTCCACACCGTGAGGAGCCCCATCAGCAGGAACAAGGCAGGGAGCAGGCGCCGCGCGCGGCGGAGCCAAAAATCGGTGAGCGAGATCCGGTAGGTCCGCTCTCGCTCAGCGATCAGCAACAAGGTGATCAAGTAACCCGAGATCACAAAAAACATTTCGACACCGAGGAAGCCGCCGGGCAGCCACGAGTTGTTGGCGTGATAGATCATCACGGCGACCACGGCGATCGCGCGCATCCCATCGAGGCCCGGCAGGTATGGAACACGGCTGATATGGGCGCGCACGAACCCACCTGAATGGTCGACAGCTGTCGGCGAAAAGAACGCGTTGGTCACGGCCATGACCGGTCAAGTATCGCTGGGATCACGATGCAATTGGCGTCACGCAAATCTCAAAATCAGTCGACGGCAACTGCGTCAGCTGAACAGAGAACCGTCAGCAAGGACGGTCTCGATCAGCGCCGTGTAGTACGCCGCTCCCGTCGACTTAAGGTGGATCCCGTCCTGATAGATGCAGTCGCCCTGACACTGCTGAGCGAGGCCATCCCAATACAGCACCTCGACATTTGGCAGGCTGCTCGCAACGTTGATCATGAGCAGGTTGTTGTCCTCGTCGTAACTGCCGTCGGGCACCACGTTCTGAATCAGCAGTACCTTCGGGACATTGGCCACGAGGCGCATCATCATGTCCATCTGGTCGTTACTGATCGCGCCGTTCGTTCCAAGATGGATCACCAGCTCCTGAGGCAGTTGACTCCGATCCGACAGCGCTTGGACGACATCAATGCCGCGCACGAACGCCCGGCTCTCTCCCGCGTCGACGGTGAAACCCGCTGCTTTCAACTCGTCGGCGGCACCCAACATCACCGAATCGCCGATCGCGAACTTCTGCGGGGCTGCCGGCAGCGGCACCGTGGTCTCAACGGTCGTTTCTTGGACTGGTTCGGCTGACGTGTTGGAGCCATCTGACGCAATAGGAACAGGTTCGGGATTCGATGCGATCTCCGGCCCCGCAGCGGCTTCGGGCTCATCATCGCATGTCCCCAGAAGGACGCTGCACGTTGCTGCCGCACTCTGCTTCAGCGATTCGTCGACTTCGTTCTGCTTCAGCTCGGCGGTCGCCAAGCTGGCACCGGCGAAAATCGTCAACGCTGCCCCGACAAAGGCACCACCGAGCACTGCGCCACGGTTCTGACTCCGACGCGATCGTTGGCCGCGCCGTTGCCACATGGCAGCGAACTGGCCTTTGCGGATCGGAGTCTCGATGTATCGATAAGAAATCTCCGTGATGATCGCCGTGGCGACCATACACAGCACCCATTCATGGAACTTCAGCTTGGTTCCGGCGGTGTTCCGGACGATCTGGTAGATCGGCCAGTGATAGAGGTACAGCCCATACGAGCGCGTACCGATCCACAGCATCGTCGGACCGCTCAACGCCCTGGCCGTCAGCGAATCACGGTGCGTCACGGCAGCGATGATCAACAGCGTTGCGATGCCTGCCACGAAGAATCCGCCACGGAACAGCCATGGGTCAGCGCTGTTATCGCCGAAAGTATCGATGAAACCGACCTTCCACGACATCAGGGCGAGAATGGCGAATCCGACGACGGCCAGCGCGTCGAGTGCATGCGCCTTATTTTGAAGCGGGCCGCGCATCATCGCGACGGGACGCCAGACCATTGCAAATGCTGCGCCGAGGAGCAGGCCGCTGGAGCGCGACAACGTGGAGAGATAGAGGGCGTCACCCTTCGAGATGAACCGGCCGCGGATCTCCCAGTAGGCCGCTGGCGTGTTCGACGGGTCGGCGTCGATCGGCCCCCGGTGGTAGAGCAACGCAACAACGACGGTCACGAACACGGCAGCGCCGAAGAGCCACACGCTGAGATCGGCAATTCTGCGACTGCCTTTGCGCAGCAGCGCGACCATCACGATTGGCCAAACGAAATAGAACTGCTCTTCGACCGCCAGGCTCCACAGGTGGCGCAGCGGCGCGAAGTCGTTGCTGGCGCTATAACCGGCGCCAATGAAAATCTGATACCAATTCGAGATGTAGAACACGCCACCGAACAGGTCGCCGCGAAGCTGGCCCAACGCATCGCGCTCGAATATCGCGGTCCAGATCGACAGCAGGAGCAACATCACGAACAGTGCCGGGAGGAGCCTCCGGAACCGGCGCACCCAGAAGTTCTTCATGTTGACAGCGCCGGTCTTTTCGTGCTCGGCGATGAGGAGCAGGGTGATCAGATATCCCGAGATAACGAAGAACACCTCGACGCCAATGAACCCACCCTTGAGCCACGAACTGTTGGCGTGATAGATCATTACGGCCACAACGGCCACGGCTCGCATGCCGTCAAGGCCGGGCAGGTACGGCACCTTGCTGATGTTCGCGTCCCTTCTGCGAGGTGCAGGCGCAGCGTCGGGCGCGGAAATGACAGGCATCGCAGTCAAGTATCGCTCAGACGAGTACCGATCCGAGGTTCACCCTGATTTGTTTTGCTACTTCAGACCGGTTGAGCGTGTACAGGTGGAGGCCCGGAGCGCCTGCATCAATCAGGTCGGTGCACAGCGCTGAAGCGAGCTCGATGCCAATCCGCTTGGCCTCTGCATCGGTACGGACAGATTCAAGTCGATCAACAAGCCATCCC
>CALAHA010000358.1 GCA_937891565.1 uncultured Ilumatobacter sp.
TCGGATCGTCGAGCGAGTGCAAAGTGACGAGGATCGAGGGGTCGGGCATGCGAACACCGTCTTCAATAAGTGCTTTGAACGACCCGTTCCAGTCATCACCGAAGTGGATGTTGTGGTGCGCTGCGTCGGCAGGGAGCTCGCCCTTGACGCCCGCAATCCAGAGCAGACATGACGGACTGTACTTGCCGTTTTGCGCCTTCTTCGGAACGTCGACGCCGTCAAGCAACTCGCGGTACGCGACCGGAAGATCGGGGTTGCAGACAACTGCATCGGCTTCAAGTAGTTCGCCACCCTCGGCACCGGGCTCGCCAAGTTGAACGCCGCGTACCGAGCCGTCGGCGAATCTGACGATCTGGTTGACGGGGGCCTCGTAGCGAATGGTCACGCCAGCGTTTTCGACTGCCTCGGCCAAGCCAACCGCCATCATGTGCATGCCGCCCTCGGGGACGAAGACACCCTCGACGGCGTCCATGTAGGTGATGACGGCATAGATCGCCAACGCCTCGTACGGTGCGAGGCCGGCATACATCGACTGGAAGCTAAAGATCTGCTGCAGTCGTGGGTCGTCGAAGAACGAGGCCACTTTCTTGTCGAGCTTGCCGAAGCCGCCGAGCTTGAGGATCTTCAGCCCGTCACGCCACGGCTTGATGAGATCGAGCGGTGTGTCGAGGTTCGTGTCGATGTATGACCGCATCTCGGCGGTGTAGAGCTTTTTGAGCCAGTCGGCGAACTCGCCGAATGCGGCAGCCTCCTTGTCGCCGGCGAAACGTGCGATCTCTTCGGTCATGGCCTCGCGGCCGTGCTTGACGAATAACGTCGACCCATCGGCATAGCAGGCGCGGTACATCGGGTCGACGGGCTTGATCGTGACGTGGTCGGCCATGTTGGCGCCGGCAGCCTGGAATGCTTCTTCGAGCAGGTCGGGCATCGTGAGCACGGTTGGCCCGTTGTCGAGCCGGAAGCCGTCTCGGATGACCATTCCGGCGCGGCCGCCGGGCATCGACTCGCGCTCGACGATGGTGACGTCGTGCCCGGCTTTACTGAGGTGGGCTGCGGCGGAAAGGCCGCCGAGGCCTGCGCCGATGACAACAACGTTCATGGGGTCACATCCATGGTGAGATCTTTCTCCAATTTGTTCATGATCAAACAGTCCGCTGCACGACGAATTCCGCGAGCAAACTCAGCTCAGTCTTGGCGACGGCAGTGATCGGTGCTGCGTTGAGCGACGTGACAGCGGACTCAGTGAGGTCGCTGATGTGTTGTTCGAGTTCGGCGAGGCCGCCGGTGTCGACAATTACCTGCTGGATCGACGCAACGGTTTCGGCGGTCATGTGCGGGTCACCGACCAGCTCAAGGACCTTGCGTTGTGCGTTGGTCGCAGCGCGAGTGGCCCGGGCGAGTAGCGGCGTCGGTTTGCCCTCAACAAGATCGCTGCCGACCGGCTTGCCGGTGACTGCTTCGTCGCCGAACGCTCCCATGACGTCGTCGCGCATCTGGAATGCGTCGCCGAGCGGAAGGCCATAGCGAGACAAGTGAGGGAGCAACTCGTCGGCGCGCTGAGGCGCGGCGAGGACGGCGCCGAGATGTAGCGGCCTTTCGATCGTGTACTTGCCTGACTTGTACCGACAGATCCGTTCGGACGCAACGAGATCACGTGTCCTGCTGACGCCACCCAGAATGTCGAGGTACTGCCCGATGTTCAGCTCGATCCGCAACTCGTTCCAGATGCCCATGGCGGTGGGTGATGCCGCTGCGAGGAGCTGGTCGGCGTAGACGAAGGCAAGGTCGCCGACAAGGATTGCTACGCCTTCACCGAATCGCCGTGACTCACCGGCCCAGCCCTGCTCGGCGTGCTCGTCGGCTGCAACCATGTGGGCCGTTCGCTGCCCGCGGCGCGAGTCGGCATTGTCCATGACGTCGTCGTGAAACAGCGCACATGCATGCATGAGTTCGAACGCTGCGCCGGCATCGATGTCGACCTGCTCGTCAGGCCCCCCGCCCGCTCCGATGAATCCCCAGTGGCAAAACGCAGGCCGGAGCCGCTTGCCGCCGGAGAGCACCAAGCGGCGGATCTCGTCGATCGGCTGAGCGAGTGCGGGTTCGAGTTCGACCCAGCGGGTGCGCTCGGCTGCGAGGAATTCGTCCAATCGTCTCGTGACGCGTATCGCGAGTTCGAGCAACGAGGCAGGAGCGCTCGACATGGGGCTGAGGGTACTCGCGACGGGTGCAGCTGATCAGCTGTCGAGGTCGGCGGTGACCTGTTCGATCTTGATCTGTGCGTTGGAGATCTTCTCGCGACAGAGCGTGATCAGCTCGCTTGCCCGGGCAACTCGGTCGGCGAGGTGGTCGACGTCAACGTCGGAGCCTTCGAGTTCGCTCAGGATCTTGTCGAGTTCCTCGAGTGCTGCGGCATAGCCGGGCTGTTCGGTGGCATCAGGCATCGGTGTCATCTTTCAGGTGCGTGGCGGTGACGATACTGGTGACGGTGCCGTCGGCGAGTGTGGTGGTGAGGACGTCGTCGACGCCCAGATCTGCGGTCGAGCGGACCAGGCCGCCCGCGGCGTTGTGGGTGATTGTCCAACCGCGAGCGAGTTGCACGGTTGGATCAAGTGCGCCGACGCGAGCGGCGAATACATCGAGCCGTTGTGTCGAACGAGCGAGTAGATCGGTGGGCCGTTCGAGGAGGCGGGCAGATGCGCGGTCGAGGCGTTCGGTCGACCTTGTGAGTGTGGCGGGGCCGCTTCGAGCCAGGCGATCGACACGCATTTTCAACCGTTCGTCGGACCGTTCGACGGCGGCGTGGGTGCGTCGGGCAATGCGATGTGCAGTCTCAGATAGGTCATTCGTGGCATCGCTGAGCGCGACTTCGCTACGTTGGACAATCGAAGCAAACGCCTGCTCGGTTTCGCCGATGTAGCGCTGGATACGCTCGATTAGCGCACCGGCGCAGGCCGTTGGTGTCTTCAGAGCAGTGTGTGCCACCTCGTCGGCGACGCTTCGGTCGATTTCGTGGCCTAATCCGGTCAGCACCGGGACTGGGCAGGCAGCGATCGTGCGAGCGATCTTCTCGGAGTCAAAGACAGCGAGTTCGTTGCGTGCGCCGCCGCCGCGGATCACGACGATCGCATCGAGGTCGCGGCGCAGCGCGAACCGAGCAATGGCCGCAGTGACCATGTTTTCGGCCATGTCGCCCTGAACCCGGACGTCAGCGACGCTGAGTTGAAAGCCGATCCCGCTGCGTTCGAGTTCGTCGCGGAAGTCGTGCCACGCAGCCGTGCCGACGCTGGCGACGACACCGACACGCAACGGCACTGGCGACACACGAACTCGACGGTTGGTATCGAGCAGGCCTTCGGCAGTGAGCCGGCGCATCACTTCATCGCGTGACTGAGCAATGTCGCCAATGGTGAACTTCGGATCGAGATTCGCCATTTTGAACCCGAGCCGGCCGCCTTGCGCCCAGAAGTCAAGGTCGCCGTTGATCCGGACGTTCATCCCATTGCGGAGTTCGAGGCGGAACTTGCGCAGCAGCGGGGCCAGCCGCTGCTTCGTCGGTGCAAATAGTTGGACGTTGAGGACAGCCTTGCCCTTGTCGCCCGCTTCGATCAGCGAGAAGTACGTATGCGCCCCGCGATTCGAGAGGTCGCTGATCTCGCCGCGGACCCAAATGCCGCCCCGGAAACCGCGTTGTAGCTGTTCGTTAATTGCCTCGGCCAGCTCGCCGACGGTGAACGTGGGGTCAGCGAACTCGTCAGGGACGATGTCGTCGAAGTCGAATGCTGGCTGGCTCACTGCGCTCGATTCAATCAGACGCAAGCGCGGGCCAGGCCCGGATCAGGCCTCGAGTTGGCGGACCGTGCCGCTGAACGGTGTCTCGTTCTCGCCGTCGTCCTGTGGGAGGACGAGAAGTTCGCCGTCGACCGGCAGGCCCCGCTGCTGGCGAATGCCATCGAGCTCCCGCAATGGCCGTTCCAGGGCCCGGCGACGGGTGCCTGCCAGCGCGTCGAACTCTTTGTCGACCGCTTCGAAGCGCTTCTTCACCTTGTCGACCTGTTCGGAGTACTTCGTCCATTGCGCGCCAAACTTTCCGATCAGCTGCAGAATTTGGTCGCTGGTCTTCTCGATCATGAAGTTGTCGAAGGCTTGGCGGATGACCCCGAGGAATGCGAACAGCGTCAGTGGGGAGCACATGACGATCTGCTGCTTCATTGCGTCGTCGAGCAGGGTCGGATCGCGTTCGTGAATGAAGCTGGTGAGCTGCTCGTTCGGGATGAAGAGGAGCACGGAGTCGACTGCCTGTTGGTCACCGGTATTGCCGTAGTCGCGCTTGGCCAGTTCTTTAACTCGCATCCGGACGTCGCGGAGGAAGTTCTTCGTGTGCGTTTCGCGTTCGGCGTCAGAGCCCGCTTCGAGGTAACGCAGGTACGACGCCATCGGGAACTTGACGTCCATGTAGAGAGCGTGATCCTTGGGCATCGGGAACGTGTAATCGGGCCGGCCGGTGGCGCCATCGATCTGGGTCTGCTTGAAGTAGTTCGTGTTCTCGACAAAGCCAGCCATGCGCAGGACGTCTTCAGCCATCCGCTCGCCCCACTGGCCACGTGCCTGCGGGTTGGCGATTGCGGTGCGCAATGCCTGTGCCGACTCGGCGACTGCGGCTGCGACATCGGCGTGCGCTTTCAATGACGTTTCGACTTGGCCGAACTTTTCGGCGTTGGTCTTGCCGAGCGCACTGACCATGTCGCTCAACTTGGACAGCTCGTTCCGCATTTCGCTGTGAACCTGATCGAGCCGTGTGTCGATGACGTCTTTCTTGGCTGCCAGGTCGGCGCTGGCGTGCTGCTGCACCTGTGATGCGGTGGCGCCTAATTGTTCCCGCTGCAAGATGGCAGTTTGTGCGAGGGCGGCCGTGACGGCCGCGTCACGCTCTTCGGTGGCCTGCTGGCGCACAGCGGCGACTGCCCCCTGTACTGCGTTGTCGACCGAGGCCTGCAGGGCCTCGACAGTCATTGCTTGTGAACCGAGCTGGCTGGCCAGGTCGGTGGACGCGCGCTGCTCGGCTTGGCGGAGTGCGAACAAGTAAGCCGCTGCGGCTGCACAGCCGGCGAGCACGAGGCCCATCACGATGACGACGATCAACATGGCACCCACCGTACGGATGGAGTGTCACAGAGTTGCGGATCGCCCATTTGGCCCAGCTCAGCGCCATCGGTCGGTGTCGCTGGCGCTTCAGGTCAACGCCGGTCCGCCGCACATCTCGCCGAAATCTTGAGGTGACGCATCTCCGAGTCGTTGTGACCAGCGTTCACCTCACGTTGGTGGTCCGGTCGAACGGCGGTCGTTACGGTCTCGATACATGACTGCTACCTCCAGCATCACCGAACCGAACGTCGATGCACTGGCCATTGTGGAGCACGCCGATCGCGTCGTTCCCCTGGAGTCGGTGTTCAACTTCCGCGATCTCGGTGGCTACGTCCTTGGCAATGGTCAGACCACCGAGTGGGGGCGGCTCTTTCGCGCTGACGGTCTCTACCGGCTCAACGACAGCGACCTGAATGTCGTCGACGGACTCGGCATCCGCACTGTCGTCGACCTCCGTACCTCCAAGGAGATTGCCGAACGCGGCACTTTCCCTGTAGCCAAATATCCGGTGGCGTTCCATCACCTGTCGATCCTCGATGCCACGTGGGTCGAGACCGGCGTCCCCGACTTTCCCGAAACCGACCAGGGCGGCATCGACTTCTTGATCTGGGCGTACCGGGACATGTTGGCCAAGGGCGCCGACCGATTTGCGCAGGCCATCGCGACGCTCGCTGTCGCCGGCAGCGGACCGGCCGTGTTCCACTGCGCTGCAGGTAAGGACCGCACCGGCATTCTCGCAGCATTGATTCTTGGCGGGCTCGGCGTGGACCACGAAGTGATCGCCGAAGACTTCGGACTCACCCGAGATGGCATGACCCGCATGCGAACGTGGCTCGGCGAGCATGCCCCCGACGCTGCTGCTGACATGAATACGCGTCCGCAGATGATGTTTGGAGCGCACCCTGACGCGATGCGTCAGATCTTGCGTGACCTCGTTGCCGACTACGGCACCGTGCGGAAATATCTCGCCTCAATTGGCATCGGCGACGCAGTGCTCACCGACCTCGAAGCACGTCTCACCCTCTGACCGGCCTGGCCCTGTTCCCGAAGTCAGCTGAGCGGATCGGGTGGGCTCATCTGGCAGTGGGTTCAGATGGTGGAGATGACGACGGACTGGATTTCGACCGGCTCGGACGGGCTACCCGAGGCGGTGCCGGCCGCTTCCATCTGGACAACGGTCTCGTCGAAGCCAGTGGCGACCTGGCCGAACAGTGTGTACTGCGGCGGCAGGGCGGCACCCTGGTCGCCGGTGATGATGAAGAACTGGCTGCCGTTGGTGTCGGGCCCGCTGTTAGCCATGGCGATCGAGCCGATTTGGTACTCACCGGCTGCAGGTAGTTCGTCAGCGAACTTGTAGCCCGGGTCGCCACCCCCGGTGGCCGTTGGGTCGCCGCACTGGACAACAAAACCCGGGATAATTCGGTGGCATGTCGTGTCGCTGAAGTATTGGTTGCGGGCGAGGAACACAAAGTTGTTGACCGTGATCGGCGCCTTCTCTTGGTCGAGTTCGATGGTGATCTCGCCCTTATTCGTCGTGACGAGTGCACTGTAGGACAGTGTCGAATCGAGGCACATTGGTGGCCGAGCGTCGAATGACTGCTGCTGCTCGGCGGAGCCGTCGGGTGACGGGCATCCGTCGGGAACGAACTCGCCGGTCGCAGCGAACACTTCGCCGTCGGTTTCGACAGGCTGCGGCTCTGCAGTCGGGTCAGCGCTGGTGTCGGATGAATCGCCGGCGACGGTGTCGTCGCCAGCGTAGGCATTTGCCACCGTGTCGGTCGTGACGGTTTCGTCATCACCACCGATGAAGGTGTTCGCGATCAACACGATGGCGAAGACGGCAACGATGGAGCCAACGACGATGAGTGCTGTGCGCCTGGTTTTTTGACGCGTCTCGGCCTTGGCGACCTGCTGATCTTTGATGGCCTTGTTGGTCCGCTGGCGTTCTCGTTTATTAGTTCCCACAGTGGCCAGACGATACCTGCAGCAGACAGTGCCAGCGGCAACGCCCCCAGCAACTTCTGAGCCGAGTTCTTGGGTGAGTTCTTGGGTGATCAACGCGTGCTCAAGATGTTCCGTCGATCTGCCGATGAACGACTCACGGCGGCAATGATGCCCGTTTGCTGCTGACCAGACTCCCATGACTCCCGACCCGAACGTGCAGACTCCCGACGCCAGCGCTCGACTTGGCGTATTACTTCGTTCAACGGCAGCATCGTCAATATTGCGATCCTCGCACTCGAACTGGTTGCGTTCGCCGCATCGGCAATGACGACTCGATGGACGCACGGCCTGCAACCAATGGAACACGACGCCAGGATCGCTGCCATGTCGATTGCGGTTGTCGCGCCGTGAGAAATTTATTTGAGAAATTCCTCACGGCGAACCTGCAGCATGACGATAGACCGAAATCTCATCAAACTCATCGTTGGCAGTGTCTGATGGTCCTTCGTTCCACCGCAGCGGTGGGGTCCCCGGAGGACTTGTCACGTGCCCAGTAGATTGAACTCGATGGCAAAAATGCGTCTGTTTGCTTCGGCCCGAGAGGCCGCTGGGACGGGAAATGACGCGTTCGAGGGTGCCACGTTGGCTGACGTCCTGTTGGCAGCCGAGCAACGCTATGGCCCGGGATTCAGCGATGTGCTCAGCACGTGCCGAGTCTGGGTGAACGGTGATGATGTCGGTCTTGACACCGCACTCGGACCGAATGACGAAGTGGCGGTTCTTCCGCCCGTATCTGGAGGATGCACGTGAGCGACACCACAACCCAGACGAGTCCTGACCCCGCAGGGCTCTCTCTGACCGATCTGCGTGCGCTGCGTCAGCAGCTCCAGCACGAAGATGACGTCGTTTCGTATGCACGTCGAGTAGCCCAAGCCCGATTCGATCTTGTCAAAACTGAGCTCTCGCGGCGTGACGCTGGCCCCGACGCCGACCTCAATGAGCAGATTGGCGTCGTGCTTTCACAGCACTTGACAGGCGGCCAGGCTCGGCCTCCTCGTCCAACAGAGGATCTCAGCGACAACCCGCTTGCCGACGAGCTCGATGCCGTGTGCGCCGAATTCCGTTTCGGACGTCTCGAAAAACTCGACAAGACAGAACTCGATTCTCTCGCCGATGCCATTAGCGAATTCGAGACCAAGGTGTCTTCTGACCGTCGCGAACGATTCGACCGACTCGATGCGCTGAGCGCCGAACTCGTGCGCCGTTACCGCGACGGCGAAGCAAACGTCGACAGCCTCCTCGAGGGTTGATTCTGACCGTCGCTCATCGGGACGGACTCTGAACACGACATCTCGGTCAGCGCCTTGCCTCGGTAGGGTCAGAATCCGTGGTGCTTCGAGTCGCAGTGATCTCCCTCCACACCTCGCCGTTGCTCCAACCGGGCTCGGGTGACAGCGGTGGGATGAACGTCTATGTGCGTGAACTCGTGTCGTCGCTCTGCCAGATCGGCATCGAGTGCACCACGTTCACCCGCGCTGACCGCGAAGGCTTGCCAGCCGAAGTGCTCGTCGAGCCTGGTCATCGTGTGGTCCACATTGAGGCCGGGCCGCACCACCTTCCGAAAGAGGCGCTCCCGGAAATTTCGGACCAGTTCTGCCACGGAGTGATGGAGTGGATCGCGGCCAACGAGAAACCCGACATCATCCACGGGAACTATTGGCTGAGCGGCGTCGTCGGCCACCATCTCAAGCACGAACTCGACGTCCCGTTCGTATCGACGTTTCACACGCTCGCCAGAGTCAAAGCCGAAGGTGGCGACCCTGAACCCAAGTGGCGCGACCGGGCCGAGGCCGAGATCATCCAGTGCTCTGATGCGATCTGCGTGAGTTGCGTCGAAGAGGAAGAACAGTTCCGGCGTCTGTACGGCGATCCGCACGGCCGGATCGAGATCATTGCGCCAGGCGTCGAGCACGCATTTTTTGCGCCAGGCGACCAAGCCGGGGCGCGCAAAGCAATCAACGTCGACCCGGACATTCCGTTCATTCTGTTCGTTGGTCGGATCCAACCGCTGAAGGGGCCCGACGTCGCCATCCGTGCACTCGCAGCACTCGGCCGGTCTGATGCGCGGCTGGCCATCGTCGGCGGTGCGAGCGGCAGTAACGGTGACGGGCAATCATCTGAAGCACGAGCGCTCGTCGACGAACTCGGTCTGCATGATCAGGTGCAGTTCATCGAGCCGAAGCCGCACCACATTCTTTCCACTTGGTACCGAGCGGCGGACATTGTGTTGGTGCCGAGCCGAAGCGAGAGCTTTGGGCTCGTTGCACTCGAAGCTGCGGCGTGCGGTGTGCCGGTGGTGGCCAGCGCCGTTGGCGGGTTGGTCAGCCTCGTCGATGACGGGGAAACCGGTTATCTGATCGAAGGCCGCAAACCAGCCGACTATGCCGACGCCATGCGCACGATTCTCAACGACTCCGAGCTTGCAGCGTCGATGGGCAAGGCCGCCGTCGAACGGGCCAAGGCCTACACCTGGCGTGCCGCAGCAGAGCGACTCCTCGAGGTGTATGCCGAACTGGGTGTTGGAACACTCGTCACCTGCCACGACGCCGACGAGGAGTCGACATGACCGAACCAATGAGCACCGCCGAACTCGCCGTGCTGCAACGCCAGATCGATGAATGGTTAGGAGAGCTCGATTCGGGCCACGACCACATCGTCGCCGTTGAACGCGTTGCTGAGGCGACCTCCGAGTCTGGCGTGCGTTGGCTCGTGCGCATGCTGGGTGAGGAGAAGGACTTCATCACGGTGTGGCTCACGCTCGGTCAGCGGACGCTGAAGTACGAGTCGTTCGTGATGCCCGCGCCCGAGGAAAACCACGCCGATCTGTACGAGCATGTGCTTCGTCGGAACGATCGGCTTGTCGGCGCCCGCTTTTCGATCGGGGCCGAAGACGGAATCTTTCTGCGTGGAGAACTCCCTGCGCGTCAGGTCGATCTCGATGCGATCGACCAGGCACTCGGCCTGCTTTACGCCAATGTCGAGCAGTGCTTCAAGGGCCTACTCCGCATCGGTTTCGCGTCTCATTTCTCCGGTTGATTCCCGCGTCAGTTTGGACGTGAGCAATAGCGGCGTCGGTTGGTGGAATGGCTCACGCAAAAATTCTGTCCAGGTTTGTGTGAGGGGCCGAGGTTCCGCTCGCACTGCTTGCGTGCCCACTGTGTGTATGTCCGGGCGGGTGCGCATCGGGGGAGTCGGTCCCTTGCACCCGCCCGGGCGGACCGGCAGGAATGGGGCCGGGTCGAACTGGGGCCGGGGTCGAACGGCGGGGGACGAGGAGCCAGCTACCGTTGCGACGATGAGTGCGGCAACCGACAGCGAGACAATCGACCTGGTGATGATCGGCGGCGGCAACATGGGTGCTGCGCTGCTGGGCGGGATGGTCAACTCTGGCAAGTTCTCGCCGGAGCAGCTTGCCGTTGTTGAACTGCGTGAGGAACGACGCACCGAACTCGCCGTATTGCTCCCAGGAATCACCGTTACCGAGTCGATTCCGCCATGCCGTTCAGCCGTGCTCGCTGTGAAGCCACAGGGTGTGGCTGGCGCAGCAGCAGCAGCAGTAGCAGCCGGAGCGACGCGTCTTCTCTCGATCGCAGCCGGCGTCGGTATCGCCACTATCGAAGCGGCAGTTGGCCCCAATGTTGCTGTTGTTCGCTGTATGCCGAACACTCCGGCGCTCGTCGGGATGGGAACGTCGGCGATCGCCGGTGGGAGCGCTGCCCATGATGACGATTTGGTCTGGGCCGAGTCGATCCTCGGCGCCGTCGGCATCGTCGACCGGTTGCCGGAATCTCAGCTCGATGTGTTTACCGGCGTTGCTGGATCGGGCCCCGCATACGTCTTCCTCGTTGCCGAGTCATTGATCGAGGCCGCAATCGCAGAAGGCTTTGACCACGACATTGCGGAACGCATCGTCACCCAGTTGCTGCTCGGTGCATCGACACTGCTCGCGCAACAAGGCGACCCGGCGACGCTGCGCAAAAATGTCACGTCACCGAACGGCACGACTGCAGCCGGTGTCGCCGCTCTCGAAGAGCGGGGCCTCCGCTCGATCTTTGCCAGCGCAGTCACCGCAGCAACCGAACGCAGCCGCGAACTCGGCTGACGAATTCTGGGTCCGGCGGCCCATTCTCGCGGCGGTGCCCCACCTCGTAGGACCTGAGTGACGGGTCAGAAAACGAACAGAGCCGATACCAACCCCCCAGGTGGCACCGGCTCTGTCACGTTTCGCTCGCCGAATAAGTTGGGCGAACGGATCTTTGTGTTCCCCAGACTAATTCATTCTCGGCTGGTGTGACAAGAGCCACTTTGCGGAATCGCATTCAGCCGGACCGAAGGACTGCTCGAACGGACCCAGCTCAAGTCCGGCGGATACTGACCTGTTGCGTGAGTGGGCCATTGCCCCTGCCACTGTCGGAGCTTTCGGTGAGCGTCACCTGGTCACCGACGTCGAGGCCGAGCTCTTCTGCGGCCGAGCGCTGATCCATTGCCACAGCGAGCATGCCGCTCGAATCGAGAACGAGTCCGACAGCGCCTCCAGCGAGTTCGGCAAACGAGGTGGCGCGAACGCAGTTGCGGGTCGTGCCGCCGGTCGGATCTGTGGGAGCACTGAAGCGCACATCGATCCGGTCGCCAAACGACGCAGGAATGTCGTCGGGCCCCACGTTGAGTTGTGCGTTGCCGAAACGGTCGACCCAGAGGACCTGGGCGATGACCGTTGTCTCGTCCCATTGCGGAAGCGGGATCACGCCGGGAAGGAGTAGGTCGGCATCGACCGGGTCGCCGAGTTCAAGGAGATCGACGCCGTTGCAGAGGTGCGCCGCTGCGGGCGCGAACACGTCGCGGCCGGCGAACGTGGCACCGATTGCGTGGAGTTGATAGTCGGTGTTGTTGAGTTGCACTGCTCGGCCAGCCCCGCCTGCCATCGACACGGCGGGTGCGAGCAGGCCATTGTCAGGGCCGATCAGCACGCCCTCGCCATCAGCCACTTCGATCGCAAGCGCCTTGCGTGACGTGGCGACACCAGGGTCGACAACGGCGAGCACGACGCCCGATGCCACGTAACTGATCGAGCGGGCGAGCGCGAGCGAACCGGCGCGAACGTCGAAGGGTGCAACGCCGTGGGTGATGTCGATCACGACAGCGTGCGGCGCAATCTCACGAATCACCGACTTGCAGACGCCAACGAATTCGTCTTGCGTCCCGTAATCGGTGAGGAAGGAAACGGTGTCGTACCTGCGGCCCATGCCTGTCCGACGCTATCCACGACCTTTGCTATCCGCCCCGTGTCGGGAGGGGCCTTGGCCCGCTGAGTTGGTGGGCGAGCTGGGAGCCGAAGGAGTAAACCCTGTGACGCCTGTACCGAAACACCCGCCGCCTACGTTGGCCACAATCTATGCACGACCGTACGATGTCAGTAATGTCCGTCGGATC
>CALAHA010000359.1 GCA_937891565.1 uncultured Ilumatobacter sp.
CTCGACGAACCCCACGCAGGCCTCGACGCAACTGGCCGTGACGAACTCGACGCCACGCTCGCCCAGGCTGCAGGCTCGGGCGCGACGATCCTGGTGGCGAGCCACGAACTCGAGCGGGCCGGCAACCTGGCCACCCGCTCGGTCGAAGTGATCGCTGGCCAGGTCACAGCACTCGGAGATAGGAAATGAGTACCTGGAAGGTCGCCTGCTTGATCGCGGTCAAAGACCTTCGAGTCGAGCGACGGAGCAAGATTGTCACCAACCAGGTCCTGCCGTTCGCAGGGATCACCATGGTCAGCTTTGCATTCGCACTGGACAAGCAGAACGTGCTCGACACCGTTGCGCCCGGCCTCATCTGGCTGGCAACGACGTTCAGCTTGCTGATTCTGGTGCAACGCTCGTTCTCCATCGAGACCGATGACGGAGCGCTCGACGCGATGCGCGTTGCCGGCATCGATGCCCGCGCGATCTTCCTCGGCAAAGCAATGGCACTAGCGGTCCAACTTCTCGTGCTCGAAATACTGCTGCTGTTCGCTGCGGTCGTGTTCTACGGCGAATCCATCCAATCCAGCGGTGCGCAAGGCCCAGTTCTTGCCGTTGTGCTCCTCGTCACGACTCTGGTCTCCGCGACGTGCGGGCTCGCTGCCGTGGGTACCCTGTACGGAGGCCTTGCCGCAGGGTTCAAGGGCAGCGAAACACTTCTTCCGCTGCTCACGCTTCCTGCGGTGGCGCCGGTCCTGATCGGAGCAACCAAAGCGGTCGAATCAGCGGTCGGTACCGCAGGCGCAGTGGTGTCAGAAGGTTGGCAATGGGTCGGCCTCCTGGCGGTTTTCGCTGTCGCATTCGGTATTGGCGGAGCGCTGGCGTTCGGCCCCCTGATCGACGAGTAGTCGATGAGGAACTCGAGCGGCGAGCAATCGCCACATATTCATCACCCAGCGAACGAACGACGGGCAACAGATGACCACGATTGATCCAGCGAGAACCGAGCTGCAACCGAGCGAACCGCCGCCACAGCGTCGGTCGACCGGCACTCGCGCAACGCGTCTTGTCGGCATTGGCTGCATCACGGCGATGGGCTGGCTCGTTGCGTTCGGCCTGGGCTTCTCGCCGGCCGATCGTGACCAAAAAGAATCAGTTCGCATCCTCTACGTGCACGTTCCGACGATCTGGCTGGCCTACCTCGCCTTTGTCGTCACTGCCGTTTCATCGGGTTTGTATCTGCTGACCAAGAAGCAGTCGCTCGGTTGGGACCGTGTCGCAGGCGCCAGCGCCGAAATTGGCGTGGCATTCGTGGCGGTCACGCTCGCTGTCGGCTCGCTGTGGGGTCGCCTCACCTGGGGCGTCTTCTGGCAGTGGGACGCACGGCTCACTACCACTGCGCTCCTGTTTGTCACGTACATCGGTTACCTCGCGGTGCGGCGACTCGGCGGGAGCCATCAACAGCGCGCCAAGCGCAGTGCTGTGCTCGGCATGATCGCCGTCATCGAGATCCCACTCGTCCACTTCAGCGTCAAGATGTGGCGCAGCCTTCATCAAGAGGCCACCGTTGCCAACCTCGACGGCGACACGAAGATGGACGGGATCATGCTGTTCAGTCTCTTCGTCGGCGTCATCGCCTTCACGTTCTTGTACGTCTGGTTGATGCTGCACCGCACGCGGGCAATGGCGATGGAAGACATGCTCGAAGACCGCGGCCTCGACGACGCACTCATTGCTCGTCGTGCTGAAGCAGCCAACCAGCAGAACGGAGCCCACTGATGGAAGACGCAGGTTTCATCCTGGGAAGCTATTTCCTGACCTTCGCCACCGTGGGCCTGTTCGCATGGCGGACGCTCCGATCTGGGCGCAAGCTCGCTGATCAGATTCCCGACGACGACAAGTACTGGCTCTAGCAAAATTTCATGAATACGCCCGAATCAATCCCAACGACCTCGAACGATGGCTCCGACATGGATCTGTCACCACGAACCAACGTCGACGGCACTGCCGTGGGCGTCAAGCGCAAACGCAATGTTGTACCCCTCATCGTGCTCGCAATGGTCTTTGTTGCTGGCGGCGTCATTGTCACGCAGTTCCTCACGTCCGCAGTCGACTACTACTGCAACGTCGACGAAGTGGGCGTGCGTGACGGCTGTGATGGCGATCGTCGGATCCGTTTGCAGGGCACCGTCGATAAGGGTTCGGTCGATATTGCGAATGGCGTCACCGCATTCACCATTTCGTTCAATGGTGAGCATCTCCCGGTTCGTTACGAAGGCCAACCCGGAGGCATCTTCCGGGAGTGCCTGCCTGTTGTCGTGCACGGTGTGATCGACAACGGTGCGCTCCTCGGAGACCGCGTCGAGGTAAGGCATTCCGACGAGTACGTCTCGGTCAATGACGAGCGCGTCGCTGACGCACAGGATCTCGGATGCGACGCTGGTTCTGCATGACCGCCGAGGTAGCGGTCACACTGTGCCAGGCACAGTGTGACCAGACGTCATGATCGCAGCGTCGCTGAACTCAGCCGTTGGCCGTGCCGGGCTGATGTTGATGCTCGGTGCATCGGTTTTCGGTGCGCTTGCGGTGCTGTATGGCATCCGCAAGGGCGACAAAAAGCTGCTTCGCCAGAGCCCCCGCTACGCATGGCTGGCATTGGCAGGTATCACGCTGTCGGTTGTGATGATGCAGCGCGCCCTGATGACCCGCGACTTCTCGATGGCGTACATCCAGCAGGTCGGCTCGCCTGACACCCCGGCGCTCTACAACTTCGCTGCGATGTGGTCGGCGCTCGAAGGGTCGATTCTGCTTTGGGCGTTCGTGCTCACGGGCTTTACCGCTGCGGTGGCCTGGCGATTCCGCAAACGAACCGACGACGTCCTCGTCGGCTGGGCATTGATCGTGATGTTTGTGGTCACGGCGTTCTTTGCGATGGTCAGCTTCGGCCCTGCCGACCCGTTCTCCAACGGCGTCGCAGGATTCAATCCGGCAACGGCGCCAGGCCCCAACCCGTTGCTTCAGAACCACATTTTGGTGCTGTTCCACCCACCGATCCTGTATCTCGGTTTCGTTGGATTCACGGTGCCATTCGCGTTCGCGATCGCTGCATTGGTGACCGGTCGACTTGGCGAAGGCTGGCTACTCGAAACTCGTCGCTGGGCGCTGTTCTCGTGGTCGTTCCTCACGATCGGCATCCTGCTCGGCGGATGGTGGAGCTACGAAGTGCTCGGTTGGGGTGGCGTGTGGGCATGGGATCCTGTCGAAAACGCTTCACTGTTGCCGTGGTTGACGGGTACTGCGTACGTCCACTCGGTGTTGGTGCAGGAGCGACGCGGGATGCTGCGGGTCTGGAACCTCAGCTTGCTGGTCGCCACCTTCTCCCTCACAATTCTTGGCACATTCCTCACGCGATCAGGCGTGATTGAGTCGGTGCACGCATTTGGTGACGGTCCAGTTGGCGCTTGGTTCCTCAGCTTCTTCGGTTTGATCGTCGTCGTGTCGCTTGGCCTGATTGCATGGCGCGGCGACCGACTCCGTTCGCCCGGCTCAATCGATTCGCCGCTGTCTCGCGAAGGAGCGTTCCTCGCCAACAACGTGCTGTTCACGGTCTTTGCCTTCGTAGTGCTCCTCGGTACGTTGTTCCCACTGCTCGTCGAGGTCCTTGACGACCGTCGGACGATCGTGGGCGCTCCATACTTCGACCGGTTGAGCATGCCGATCGGCCTTATGTTGCTCTTCCTGATGGCGATAGCCCCGGTGCTGCCATGGCGTAAAGCCTCGACCGAATTGTTGCGGGATCGACTTTTCTGGCCAGCCTGGGCTGGTGCCGGAGCGTTGGTCTTTTCGGTCGCCGTCGGCGCCACCGGATGGGCGCCGCTTGTTGCCTTTGCCCTTGCCGGTTTCGCTGCCGGCGCGGCCCTTCGCCAGATTGTGCTTGCCACTCGGCGGCAGGGCTGGCGCGGCTTCGTCGGCCGTGCGAACGGTGGCATGATCGTCCATCTTGGCGTCATCATGATCGCCGTGGCGCTTGCATCGTCGAACAGTTTCACCCACGCGACGCGGCTCCAGCTCGAACAAAACGTCGTCCAGGAGTGGTCTGGTCACACCTTCGAACTCACCTCGCTGACGGAGAACACCAGCCAGGCGGGCCAAAGCGCACTTGAAGCGCGAGTTATTTTGGATGGCAGCAAGACGATCGTTCCGGCGATCACCACATATCTCAATATCGGCCTCGATGTGCCCACACCTGGTGTGCGGACTGGCCTGACCAACGACGTGTACCTCACGCTCGAACAGGGCTCGCAGCCCGGCGACACGTCCGTCTCGATCCAGGCTTTCGTCCGGCCCATGATCTTGTGGCTGTGGATCGGCGGCCTTGTGATGGGAGTTGGCACGCTCCTTGCCGCGTTCCCCGGGAACAAACGGCGCCGTGCAACCGACCCCGTGTCGGCGCCGATCGCCACAGGCCGCCCCGATGTCCAGCGCCCTGAGGGCGAACCGGAACCAGAGCCTGCCGGGGCCAGCGCATGACAGAGGCCAGCGACGATCTGATCGATCCGACCGACATGGGCGAGCGGCGTCCCAACCGAGTCGCCCCGTGGATTGCCATGGCTATTGCCATCACGATGGTCGGCCTCTTCGTTGTCCTCATTGGGGCCGACTCCGAGGGCGGGCAAGACGCGCAGTCGCCGCTGCTTGGTCGGCCCGCACCGGAGGCAACTGGCACCCTGCTCGACGGCAGCAACTTCGATTTGTCGCAGCGCAAGGGAAGTTGGGTTGTCCTCAATTTTTTTCGAGCTGACTGTATTCCGTGCATCCAAGAGCACCCCGATCTCGTTGAGTTCACCGAGCAGCAAGCAGCTTTGGGGATCGACGGCGCCGAGTTCTATTCGATTGTCGTCGACGACAGCCGCGAGGATGTCGAAAAGTTTTTCGCCGACAACGGCGGCGATTGGCCGGTCGTGCTCGATCACCAGTTGATTGACGTCGCCTTTGGCGTTGCCCTCGTGCCCGAGACATGGATCATCGATCCGAGTGGCATCGTCGAGGCCCGAATCATCAGTCGGGTTTCAACCGAACGTCTAAATATTACGATGCAGCAACTCCGCGAGGTTTACGCCCGATGATGCCCTCGTCGTGCCGTGTCGAGCCCCACAACTTGGACAGGAACATACACAGATTGCGCAGCTCGAATGAATAATCTGAATCGTCGGCTGAAGTCGTGGCCGAGCTGGGTCGTGCTGCTGATCGTCGTCGCGTCGGTGCTCGCTGTTGGGTCGACACGCAGCGCTGGGCCGCAAACCCAAGAAGAACGAATTGATGCGGTTGCTCGACGCGTCGCCTGCCCGGTCTGTAACGGTGAGAGCGTCTTCGAGTCGCGCAACCGAGCCTCGCGGGCGATTCGCAACGAGATCACCGGCCTCGTCCGGGCGACTGACGCAACTGACGACCAGATCATCGCAGGGCTCGAGAACACCTATGGCGCTGATGTGCTGCTTGTCCCCAAGGCGACCGGATTCGACGCACTGATCTGGGTCTTGCCGACCGTTGCCTTTGTGCTCGGTGTGGCTGGGCTGGGGGTCGCCTTCCGGCGATGGAAGCTGCAGGCGGCCGCCAATGTCGACCCAACCGACGCCGATCGTGACCTCGTCGCTGCAGCGCTTCGCGATCGCAATCAATGACTGCGATGAATAACGGCGAGACAGAGCAGCACGACGCAGAACCGAACGAGGTCGACGACGGTGTCGACCCCGAACAGGAGATCACGCCGTTGCGAAGCGGAGCCCACCTCGAACGGATTGCTGAGTTGGAAGAAGAGCGGCGCTTTCTTCTGCGTTCGCTCGAGGACCTCGAGCGAGAACACAACGTCGGCGATGTCGACGATGGGGACTACGCGACTCTCCTCGACGGCTACACCGTTCGCACCGCAGCGGTGTTGCGCGAGATCGGTTCGGGAAAATCGCGCCTTGCCTCCAAGAAGCCACGCCGCTGGGGACGCCTCGTCATGACGAGTGCTGCAGTACTCGCATTGGCAATCGGGATTGGATTCGTACTCGCAAACGCCTTTGGTGAACGCGGAGCGGGCCAAGAGATCACTGGCTTCGACCCCGGCAACGACGCACGCGTCGTCCTCGCGTCGGCCCGCGACGCCGTGAACGAAGGCGATTTTGGGCTCGCAAATTCGCTCTTCGCGCGAGTCGTCCAGATGGAGCGTGAGCGCGAAGTCGACAACGTCGAGGCAATCACCTACTTCGGATGGACTCTTGCGCTCCAGTCTGTGCAAGACCCCGACGCCGAATCATCCGGCCAGCGACTTGATGCTGCTCGTGTTGCGTTGCGCCAGGCGATTGAGCTCGACGACGATTACGCCGACCCGAACTGTTTCCTTGCGATTATCGAGTTCAACTTCTTTGACGACGCTGATGCGGCGCTCCCGTTTGTCAATGCGTGCCAGGAAAAGAACCCGACCTCTGACATGGAACAACTTGTCGCCGGGTTCGCCGCCGAGATCCGCGCCGCAGCCGGCTGAGAGACAGCGGAACGAGACGCAGCGGAACGAGACGCAGCCAAGGTTTCGTGGCTGGCGTGACCGCCTCGCTGGTCCTTGTGATTGTCGGGATCATTCTCTGCTTTCTGT
Organism: uncultured Ilumatobacter sp.; assembly: GCA_937891565.1. Classification (GTDB taxonomy): domain Bacteria; phylum Actinomycetota; class Acidimicrobiia; order Acidimicrobiales; family Ilumatobacteraceae; genus Ilumatobacter_A. The sequence goes on from CALAHA010000359.1 coordinate 6,620, forward strand.
TCGTCCCGTGGATCCTCGCGGTCATCTTCGGCGCAGTCCGCTGACCGGAGCGCTCATGCCGCCTACTTCTTGGCTGACTTAGTCGCCAGGAGTGGCGGCGGCCAGACCTTGCCGCGAGTGATCCGATCGCCCTTGCGGTGCAAGACCCACACGCTTGCCTTGCCCCAGTCGGGTGGAGTTTCCACTTTCATGCCGCGGCGCACGAGTGCATTGATGACAGCGGGAATGATGTCGCCGTGGCTACAGAGCACAGCACCATCTTCGACCTCGTTAATCAGATCGAGGACAGGCTCGAACGGCTCGTCTTCGAAGAGCCGATGTTCGGCCTGGACGGGAAGCCCGGCGAGGGCTCCGAGCGGCTCGAGAGTCTGCATGCAGCGTACGTACGGGCTCGCGTAGAGCGCTGCTACTTTCCTCTTCGATAGGCGCCGCGCCACTGCCTGAGATTGCTTCCAGCCGGTCTTGCTGAGTGGCCGATCGACGTCCTCGCCTTGCCAGACTCGTCGTTCGCCGGCCTTCGAGTGACGGACCAGATAGATCACAGCCGAGCTGCCCATCACGAAATCCCTGTTCAGTTCTCGCCGGTCAGCGAACGGTGCCGGTCGGTCAACTGTCGGGAGAACATGATGAACACCACAGCAGCAATCGCGCTACCAACAGCGCCGATTATCGTGACCACCGAGCTGGTTTCTGCGAGTGTCTTGGCGACGGCCTCTGTGCTCGTGTCCCCAAAGCCCGTGAACATCGAGTTCGCTGATACGCCGAGCATGATTAACGGCAGCAGTCCGAAAAACAACCACCAAATCAGAAGCAAGGGATTGTTCTTGGAACCGGCCGAAGGAGCCCCTGCTTGGGCTGGAGGCGCGGACTTGGACCACTGTTCGCGCAGCATGAGCGCCGGGATGACGAATAACACGCCAGGCGGGAGCATCCACCCGAAGATGGCAAACAGCGGATGCCAGGTGGTGGACATGCCGTACCTGCGTAAGTTCGACGTGATTCTGAACATCCAGATCATGACGAGGATGGCACCGACGAACATTGCAATCACGGCAACGGCCGAGATCGCCGACGAAGATACAACGCTGTCTTCAAACTCGGTGCGTGTTGTCGTCCCGTTGATGAAGTCGGTCGCTTTGGACTGCAACCACGACTGAATAAACCCGTTGACGAGGGCACCGGCGCCAGCGATTCCGACGACGACCGTGATCGCTTTCGACAGTCCTCCGACCCGGCTGATCCGCTGTGTCGGAGTTGCGGTCGCGGCGCTTCCGTACACGACGTAACCCGGGGGCGGAGCCATGTTTCCTGGCGGCGGCGGCGGCGGCGGCGGAGGAGGAGGCGGTGGTGGCGGAGGCGGCGGTGTGGGGGACGACTGGTGACCGGGCGGGGGTGGGGGCATATCGCTCACTTCCTCCAATCTACAGCGGTTCATTCGCCGGTCTCCCTAAGATCGTGGGCGGTCGCGGAGTTGCCAACCCCGCGCAAATCGCTACTTCGCCTCGGACCAGCGGCTGATGATGCTGGTGTCGCTGACGAACCGGACGGGTTGGTTGCCTGCTTGATCACGTGGTGCCCAGCGATGCGCTGCTTCTTGCAGGCAACGATCAAGGAGAGCAGCAGCGTCAGGGCCATTCTGCTCGGGCACGTGGATCAGGAGTTCGTCGTGCAGGCAGAGGACGATCTGCGCATTGAGGGTTCGGCCCCGGGCCCGCATCAATACAGCCCAGGTCTTAAAGAACTCGGCGGCTGCCCCCTGAACCATTGCATTGCGCCCGTAGCGGCCTCGTGCAGCAGCTTGTGAGCGGGCATCGCGTTCGCTGACTTCGTTGGAGTTCGTGGAACCCATCCGGACAAGTCGCCCGCCGTAGGTGCGGAGATCGTGGCTGCCCTGTGCCGAACGATCTGCGGCGGCCAAGAAACCCATGGCTATCGGGTACTCCCGTTCCAGGCCGCGTAGGGCCTCGGCGCCCTTGCCGGTGGTCTGGCCGTACATCGCGCCGAGAACAGCGACTTTGGCGATGTCTCGTTCCACCCGGAGTTGGGTCGCAACCGGCGCGTACATATCGTCTTCCTGACTCGCCGCCGCGAGTTTGGGGTCACCCGCTACGGCAGCGAGAATCCGTGGCTCGATTTGGCCGAGATCGGCCCGTACGAACACGTGGCCTGGTTCGGCTGCAATGGCGGGGCGAAGTTCGGCGGGCATGTTGTGCAGGCCGACCGTCGCAGTCATGCGCCCGGCTGCGCCATCGGAGCCCGACCAGGAACCGTGCAGTCGTGAATGGCCAGACAGATTGGTGGCGATGTTGTCGTCGATCCACTGGAAGCCAAATGTTGTCAGGATGCGCTCGGCGCGTCGCCAGGCCAAGAGCGGCTCGACGATCGGGTGAGCATCGCGAAGTGCCTCGAGCCGCCAGGCGCGGGTGTCGGGCACTTCGATACCAACTCGGCGGAGCAGCGACTTGACTTGATCGGGGCTGCGTAGGTCGAAGGTAGATCCAGTGGGAAGATGTTGGATCACTTCGGCGTCGCGGCGTGCGAGCTCAGCATTGGCTTCTTCGGCAGTTGTCGGTCGCGGTCCCACGAAACCGGCCACGATCGATTCGCCGACACCGAGTTCGAACGGAAGGCCAACGACTTCCATCTCGGCACACAGCAGTTCGCAAGCTGACTCGGAGAAAACCGTTGCCTCGGAATGGACGAGCGGAACCTGGAGCTGCTGCGCCACAACGGCCAGTTCTGCCCAGCGGAGGGCCCGATGAGCCGTGTTGCTCCACTCGCCTTCGACCCACTCTGGGCGGAGATGTCCGTCAGGACCGACTGGTTCGTCCGGGTCGCCGCTGTCGACTGCCAGTGAGAAAAGGTTGACGGGCGCTCGAGTCGGGATCGTCGTGGCATCAAGTTCGTGGAGGCGGGCCCAGATCTGTTCCGGGCCAGAATTCCCGCCGCCGAAGATCAGCCGATGTGTCGCTGAGAGATCCCAACACCGCCCAGGGCGGATGTTGGCTTCGACCAGCTGTCGGGCCGTTGACTTATTCCACCAGACCCAGCGAGGCGAGTCTTCAGCCTCGATGCGGGCTACCTCGCGAATGTCCACGACCCGGCCGGTGGTCCCTGGCTCGAGAAGTGCCACGACACCTTTGTCGGTAATCGCAAGTCCGATCAGTTCGCCTGCCATCGAGTCGAGTCAGCCCCAACCGAGTTCGTGGAGACGGTCGTCGTCAATGCCAGCGGCGTGAGCGATTTCGTGGATGACGGTGACGAACACTTCGTTCTCGAGGTCTTCCATGTCCTCGCACATGTCGCAGAGCGCGAGCCGGAAGATCGACACGATGTCGGGGCCCTCCTGGCCGGTGCGTTCGGTGTGGGGCACACCCTCGTACAAGCCAAGCAACGTGGGCTCATCCGGATGCCGGTTGAGGACTTGCACGACGACGTTGTCGAGCACGTGGTGGAGTTCGTCAGGCAGATCGTCGATCGCGTCAGCGACCATCCGATCAAACTTGTATTTCGGCACCGCCTCCATCACGAAAACCTAACGTGAGACGCGTAGCGACGAATTCAAGTCTCAGCTCAGAGGATCTTGAGTTCGGGGGAGTAGATCTTTTTCGGCTTCATGTCGACAGCAATTTGGCGGGCCATCTCGTGGAAGATCTTGGCTGACTCGGACTCGGGGTCGACTGCCGTAATCGGCTTGCCGTCGTCGCCACCTTCGCGCATCGCCGGTACGAGCGGAAGCTGACCGATGAGCGGAACACCAACGTCGTCAGCGAGTGCTTGGCCTCCGCCGGACCCGAAGATTTCGTATTTCTTGCCGTCGTCGCCGGTGAACCAGGACATGTTCTCGATGACACCACGAACCGGCAGGTTGACCTTTTCGGCCATGGCTGCCGACATCGCGGCGACCTTCTGCGCTGCGGGCTGCGGGGTGGTCACGACGAAGACCTCGCCACGCGGCAGGTACTGCGAGAGCGATAGGGCGATGTCGCCGGTGCCGGGCGGCATGTCGATGAGAAGGAAGTCGGGCTCGTCCCAGAACACGTCGGTGAGAAACTGCTCGAGGGCCTTGTGCAGCATCGGGCCACGCCAGATGACGGCCTCGCCTGCCGGAACGAAGTAGCCGATCGAAATGGCGCGAACGCCGTACATTTCCGGCGGGATCAACATCTCGTCGATGACGACCGGGTCACGGTCGGTGCCGAGCATGCGAGGGATCGAGTAGCCGTAAATGTCGGCGTCGATAATGCCGACCGAGTAGCCCTGCGCAGCGAGCGCAACGGCGAGGTTGGTCGTGACGGTCGATTTGCCGACGCCACCCTTGCCCGACGAGATGAGCAGCGGACGAGTCTTCGAATCGTTCTTGGAGAACGGCACCACACGGCCTTCGGCGTGCCCGTGCGCCTGGCCCTGACCGGCAGACGCTCCCGCATCGCCGTGAAGGGTCTTGCGCAGGTTCTCGCGATCCTCGTCACTCATGACGGTGAACTCGAGATCGATCGACTCAACGCCGTCGAGCTGCGTTGCAGCATCGGACACGCGCTTCTCGATTTCTGCCTTGAGCGGGCAGCCCGGCACCGTGAGGGCAATGAGAATGCCTACGACCCCATTCTCCATGATCGAGACGCCACGAAGCATGCCGAGGTCGACGATTGAACGATGGAGTTCGGGATCTTGGACTGGCCGCAGGGCCTCGACGATCTGCTCTTCGGTAACAAGGGGTCCACTCATGGCCTCCAGTGTGTCGATGGCCCGCGGGATTCGCACTACGGCGATAGGTAATATTGCCGGCGTGTCCACTGGAACCGCGTTCACCGCCACTGTGTCGGCGATCACCGACGCCTTCGGCGATCCGACGCGCCGCTCCGTCTACTTGTTCGCCCGCGAACGTTCTGGAGACATCGACGGCGAGGCGCCTGAGGGTGTTACTGCGTCGATTGTTGCTAAGCAGGTGGGTGTGCATGCCAACGTGGCACGCCACCATCTCGACAAGCTTGCAGCCGGTGGGTACCTCGAAGTTGTCACCGGTCAGCCGAGCGGTACTGCCGGTCGACCATCAAAGCACTATGTCGCCGTCGGCGGCGCGCTCGACGAGGCGACATTCCCCGTCCGGAGCGACGACTTGGTGCTGTCATTGCTCGGTCGTACTTTGAGCAAGCTGCCCCGCGATGAAGCTGAGCAGATGGCCGAAGAAGTTGGCTCAGAATATGGCCGGGCCATGGCCGCTGGGCTGACGGCCGATGCGTTCAAGGCTGGGCAACGCTCGTTGCGATCAGCCATCCAGGCAGTCGCCGATGCCCTGTCGGCCCATGGATTCGCGGCGCACGCTAAAGGCCGCAACGATCAACTGAAGATCATCAACAACCACTGCCCCTTCGGCGACATCGCAGCGCAACATCCGGTGATTTGTGCAGTCGACCGCGGCATGGTCCGAGGAATGCTCAGCGAACTGTATAAAACCGACGACGATGCCGCCTTCGGCAGCATCACCACCGACTCGTCGTTGGCTGCTGGCGACACTTTCTGCACCACGTCCGTCTGACCCGGCGCCCGCCCGAAAAGGGCTGCTCCGAAAGGCCCCGGTCGATCCCAGACAGAAAACTGCTCGGCTCGCCCTGGATGACAGCATCACAATCGCAATAGCCTCGGCGTATGCCGATTAAAATCCCCGACACGCTGCCGGCTCGATCACTCCTCGAGCAAGAGGGTGTCATGGTGATGACCGAGTCCAGTGCCGTGCGCCAAGACATTCGGCCGCTTCGGATTGGCCTGCTCAACCTGATGCCCGACAAGATCGCGACCGAAACGCAGATTGCGCGTCTCATTGCGTCGACGCCCCTCCAGGTCGAGTTGACGCTCATACGAGTCGGGACTCATGCGTCGAAGAACACCTCCGAGGACCACCTGATCTCCTTTTATCGCACGTGGCACGAAGTGAAGGACC
>CALAHA010000360.1 GCA_937891565.1 uncultured Ilumatobacter sp.
TTCAGTACACGCCGCACATGCCGTCGATGGAGATCTCCTCGACGAGCAGTTCTTCTTCGACGAATTCGACTGCCGGAGCATCGGCGGTTGCTGCGTTCTCGGCGACGGTCGTCGTGGGTTCGTTCATGTCGTTACTTTACCGATCAGGCAGGCGTGGAGCGAACGCGTGGTGTGAATCCGCTAGCCAGCCCTGTGCCAGGCTGGGGCCCATGCACGTGACTGAACTGTGGCGTTATCCGGTGAAGTCGATGGGTGGTGAGCAACTTGAGAACACCCAGGTCGGCGTACTCGGCATTGCGGGGGACCGCAGATGGGGCGTCTTTGATGTCGCGACAGGAACGGTGCTCACGGCGCGTCGATCGCCACAGCTGCTCTTCGCTTCGGCGCGAGTGGTTGATGACGACGTGGTGATTGATGTTCCGGAGATCGGCGAAATTGCATCGGGCGAAGCGTCGGTGGCACTGTCGCGCTGGCTGGGCCAGGAGGTTGAACTCCGGGCTGCAGGTGTTATCGGGGGAACATACGAGGTGCCGCTCGACTTCGAGCACGACGCCGACTGGGTCTCGTGGACCGGACCCGCAGGTGCGTGGCACGACTCAAAGTCAAGCCGCGTGTCGTTGGTGTCGACCGGGACACTCGGCGAGTGGGACCTGCGTCGTTTCCGCACCAATATTGTTGTCAGCGGTTCGGGCGAGGACGGCTTCGTCGGTCACCACCTGCAGATTGGTCTTGTAGGTTCTGGCGCCGAACTCGCCGTGTCGAAACAGATCGATCGTTGCGTGATGGTCGCCCGTCCGCAGCCGGGCCTCGAACGTGACATCGAACTCCTGAAGACGATCAATCGTGACCGCGCGACGTTTCTGTCGATCGGATCGCTGGTTGTCACGCCCGGGAGTGTGGCCATCGGCGACGACGTCACGCTGGTCCCCAGCCGGTCAACGCCGATCAGTGAGCCCGCAGTCAGACCGGTGGGCTGAAGAGTGTGGGTCCGTTTGACGCTTCCGAGGACAGGGTGAGACCGATTGGGTGCGGCGACCGAAGTCGAGCACCGTGGACTGGCCGTTCGTGACGAGACGGTGGATGCTGGCGTCGCAGGCGATGCGGCGAACAGCTTCGGGTGTGATGGTGATGCGGCCGCTGTTTGTGTCGAGCGTGCCGCCGGTGGCGAGGTAGTTCTTGGCAAGCGTGACCAAGGCGTCGTCTTGACGTTGTGCTCGGGTCCGTTCGTCCTCAATGGCGCGGCCTGAGAGATGTCGGATTGCTTCGCGGACGAGGTTGAAGCCTTCTGGGTCGAGGAGCCCGTCGAGGCGGCCCATGCTGTCGAGCAGGGATGACAGGTGCAGTTCTCGTGACTCGAATTGCTCCTGGGCGGTCTTTTCGGCGGCGTCGGGGTTGTTGTGTAGGAGCCAGGTGGCGAGGAGCATCTTCAGATCAGCGGACGCGAATTGCAACGCCCAGCCGAGCAGCATCCGTTCGTCACGAGCGAATTCGCCGGCGATGTCGAAGGACCACAGGTCAGTGAGTTGGCGGAGCGCGCTTTCGGCGAGTACACCATCAGCAAACGTGGCTTTGACTTCGGGCATCTGTTGGATTCGTTCGGCGAGCCGCAGTGTCACGCTCGAAGCCGACGGTGATTCGCCCGTGATTGACGACAGCCACGGTGTCGCTGAACGGAACCCGCCCGTGACCCAGGCACCGGTTTCGAGTGCCCGCCAGACGTGGTCGAGTTGCACCGATCGTGTCCGTCGAAGCAACCGGGTCGAGTCGTTGACCGCAACCGTTGCGCCGCCCCCGTCAACCCGCTTGATCACCCCCACCGCCATACAGACAACAAGACATTTGGGGTGTCACAGAGAAGACGAGAGCTTCCCCGTTGGCCGGTCACGGTTTCGACGGCGATCGCCCGTTCGATGGGTCGCTGGTGAGGCTCGAAGGGCACGCTGCTCTCGTCGCAGATGGAGGAGTCGTCGGTGAGGTTGGCAATCTTCTGGCCGATCTGGTGGGGGCCAGGAGCCAGATTTCGGAAGTGCTGATTGACCTCGGCGTCGCCGCAGTCGCGTCGGCCTCCCGATTCGAAACGGACTTGTGGGTCACGCGAACTTCATCCCAGCCAGGGAACTAGGACCAGCCGCCATCCATACTGATGACTTGGCCGAAGGTGAAGGTCGACGCGTCGCTTGCGAGGAACAATGCGAGCTCGGCGGTTTCGCGGGGTGTGCCAAGGCGTTGCGCAGGAACCTCCGCCTTCAAGCGGTCGCGAAACTTCTCGTTCTCCATGATCGCCGGCGGGTAGTACGTCTCGTTCTCGACGAAGTTCTGAGCGATCGCGTTGACCCGCACGTTGTGCGTTGCCAATTCATGGCCAGCAGATCGGACGAACGCGTTCTGGGCTGCTCGCGCGGTGACGTAGCTGGTTGCTTGCGGACGCATGCGTCGCAACGGCGACGACGAGGTCAGTGCAACAATCGAGCCGCCACCACGGTTGATCATCGGCTGAGCCGCTTCGCGCACGAGACGCATGAGTGGGTGGACCATTGCATCGAAGCCCGCCATCCACTCGTCGTCGTCGATGTCGCGCACCCGAGCGGCGTAGGCAGCGAGGTCGAGGTTGGCGACGAGGACGTCGATGTCGCCAGCGCGGTGCAACACGTCGGCTGGTTCGGTCGCTCCGATAAGTGCGCCGGCGTCGGCAATCACTTCGGCGCCTTCCTCGCGGAACAACTCGACAATGGGTGGCCCCATGTAGGTGTCGCAACTTGTCACGAGAACTCGCTTACCGATCAGCCGATCACCCATGAACTCAAAACGTACCTGGTGGGTTGTTCGGTTCTGGCATGAGCGGGGGCTGAGACCGTTGAAATTCCGAGCATCTGTCTAGGGTCGGAGCGTGCGCTTCGACCTCGTTCTCGACAACGCGAATATTTTCACCGTTGACCCGGCGCTGCGACGTGCCGGATCGATTGGGATCATCGGCGATCGGATTGTCGCCGTCGCACAGCGCGGCGAGTTGGCGCGATTCGATACGGGCCGAACGATCGATCTCGACGGCCACTTTGTCGCACCAGGATTCAACGACGCCCACAACCACATGCAGATGTATGGGGCCTCGCTCAACGAGGTTCCGCTCAACGGTGGTGCGGTGCGTTCGATCGAGGAGTTGGTTGCTGCAATTGCTGACCGTGCCTCCTCGACACCGGCGGGCGCATGGATTGTTGGATCCGGCTACGACCACAACAAGCTGGCCGAACGCCGCCACCCAACCTGCCACGAACTCGATCGCGTCAGCCCTGTTAATCCCGTTCTGCTCAATCACACCTCCGGCCACTTCGCAACACTGAACAGCGCGGCAATGCGTCTCGCCCGAATCGGCGAGGTCGACGTGCCGGATGGGGGAGTGGTGGCCGTTGATGACCAAGGCCGTCCGACCGGATTGCTCGAAGAGCAGGCGCAACAACTCGTCCGTTCGCTCGTCCACCCGCGGTCGGTCGCCGAGATGGCCACCAACCTGGGCCTCGCCAGTGATCGCTATCTGTCCGAGGGAATCACGAGCTGCCAAGAAGCCGGCGTCGGCGGCATCCTCGGTACGGCTGAACCGGTCGAAGTTGCTGCCTACCAGCAAGCCCGACGAGCGAACCGTCTGCGGGTGCGCGTCACGATGATGGCGTCGGTCGACGCGCTGCACGGCTGCGCACATCACGCCGATGACAACGAGCCCTTCGCACTCGACCTCGGCATGCACACCGGGTTCGGCGACGACTGGCTTCGTTACGGTGCCACCAAGATTTTCGCCGACGGCTCGCTGATGGGCTGTACCGCGGCAATGTTCGAAGACTTCGACGGACAGCCCGGCAACAACGGCTACTTCCAGATGCCCGAGGCCCGGCTGCACGAACTCATCCTTGCCGCACACCGATCGGGGTGGCAGGTCGCCACGCATGCAATTGGCGATCGCGCGGTCTCTTCGGTACTCGACGCGTACGAATCTGTGCTCCGCCAGCACCCCCGAGCGGACCACCGCCACCGCATCGAACATGCCGGCATGACCCGCGCCGTCGATGTCGCACGCATCGCCCGGCTTGGCGTGATCCCGGTCCCGCAGGCTCGCTTCGTCTCTGAGATCGGTGACGGCATGCTCCGTGCAATCGGGCCCGACCGGGTCGGCGACTGCTACAGGCAGCGCTCGTTCCTTGACGCAGGCATCACGTTGCCCGGCAGCTCTGACCGGCCGGTGGTTAACGGCGCACCGTTGCTCGGCATTCACGACCTCGTCAACCAGCGCACGGCATCGGGCGCTGCCTTCAACCCGAGCGAAGCGCTCACGATTGAGCAAGCAATCCACGCCTACACGGTCGGGTCGGCAACCGCCTCGTTCGACGAGCAACGCAAGGGGTCGATCACCGCTGGCAAGCTCGCCGATCTCGTCGTGCTCGACCATGACCTCACCGCAATGGAATCTGACGGCATTGGGGAAGCTCGAGTCCTTGCCACGATGGTCGGCGGCAGCTTCGAATACGACGCAGCGAACCTCGCCTGATTCGTGAGTCCTGGCACTCAGGTTGCAGCGATCACCTGCTGCGCCTGATTCGCCCACGGTGCTCCTACGGCGGTGAGGTCGAACGCGGCCACGGCGCCGATGACGATGGTGGCGGGCGATTCGATCGCAGCGTGACCGAGGTCGGCGAGATCGCACCGCACGACCTTCTGCTCGTCAGTGGTGGCGCGTTGGATTGCGGCGACCGGCGTGTCGAGGGCGAGGCCGCCGGTGATCAACTCCGCCGCGATCGCTGCGCGCTGGGCCACACCCATCAGGATGACGATGGTTCCGCCAACCTTGGCGAGTGACCGCCAGTCGATGTTGGGCTCCCCTGGGCGGCGGTGTCCGGTGACCACGGTGAACGCAGCTGACACGCTGCGGTGTGTGACTGGGATGCCAGCAGCTGCGGGTGCAGCGATTGACGAGGTGATGCCCGGCACGACCTCGAACTCGAGGCCAGCACCGCGCAGCGCAAGTGCTTCCTCTCCGCCACGACCAAACACGAACGGATCGCCACCCTTCAACCGAACGACACGTTTGCCTTGCCGACCGAGTTCGACGAGCAGCGCCGAGATCAGCTCCTGCGAGGCCCCTCGACCGGGACGCTTGCCGACGTCGATCCGCTCGGCCGACTCGGGGATGAGGGCGAGCACGCCATCGCCGACGAGTGCATCGTGCACGACGACGTCGGCGGCCGCGAGTAGGCGTGCGGCCTTCATGGTGAGAAGGTCAGGGTCCCCCGGGCCGGCTCCGACTAATGCGACGCTCACTGGGCACGCACCCGTCGGGTGGTCGTGATCGGCAGCATTGCCAGGAGCGATGTCCACTCCTGTTGCATCGCCCAGTCGCCGAACGACGTGGTGTCGTTCGCCCCGACGTCGTGGCTGAACCGTTCGAGTAGCGGACGCAACATGTCGGGGATCTCCTCCAGTAGCACGTCCTCACGGACACGTTTGGCCAGCCGGTCACCTGCTGCTGAACCGCCGACGTAGACGTCGTAGCCCTTCTTGGTCCGACCGACGATGCCGAGTTCGGCGGCATAGGGCCGCGAGCAGCCATTGGGGCACCCGGTCATGTTGAGCCGAAGTGGTAATCCGGTGTTGCCCGTGTCGGCGAGCACCTTCTCGAGGCGATCGACTACTTGCGGCAGCACACGCTCAGCCTCACCGAGTGCCTTTGAGCAGGTCGGCAGAGCCGGGCAGGCGATTGCCAGGTTGCGGGTCGGACTTTGGTCGCTCGCGAGCGGCACGCCATTCGAGCGCAGCGTGTTTTCTACCGCCGCCCGGTCGGTGATGCCAAGCAGCAACAGGTCTTGTCGTGGGGTCACACGCAACGCAGACACGGCGCCGTCGGCGATCAAACGCTTGAGCGCGTACCGCAGGCCATGCGCGACCTTGCCCGATGACACCGGCAGGCCAAGTACGGACGCTGCGCCGTGTGGTTCAGTGTCGTCCCAGCCGTGGTGCGCGTGAACCTCCCATGCGGGTAAGTCGACGGGGTCGGCAAGAGGCTGGCCGGTGCGCTGTTCGATTTGGTCCCGTAGCCACCCGATGCCTTTGGCCTCGACGAGGTATTTGAGGCGGGCTCTGGCCCGATCGTCGCGGTTGCCGTAATCGCGCTGCGTTGTGACGATTGCTTCGACCGCATCGCCGAGCGATTCGACGCCATCGCGGCCCTCCGCTGGGACCCAGCCAACCGGCTGTGCAAGCACCGGGTAGGTGTCGTCCGGGCGGGCATGCGACATGCCCATCCCTCCACCGGCGAGGATCACGAATCCGGTCACGTTGCCGCTCAGGCCGCCGGGGCCGTCGAGCGTTGGCACGATGCCGACGTCGTGCGTGTAGATGTCGACACAGTTGTCGCCCGGCCACGCAATACCAACTTTAAACTTGCGCGGAAGATAAGCGGCGCCATAGATCGGCTCGACCGGGTCGATCGAATCGAGAGCGGCCAGAGTTTCCGTTGACGGCTTCTCGGACGAGACGGCCTTTTCGCCGTCGACCCACAGTTCCCAGTACGACTCGGTTTGCGGGCGGAATCGGGCCACCATTTCGGCGACGATCGGCTCGATCGCTGCGGTGCGTTCGGGGCGCGGGAGCGGGCAGGCCATGACGTTGCGGACCACGTCGCCGCATGCGCCGAGTGTGGTGAGGAGCGACGAGTTGATGCCGCTCACGAGTTGGGCCAACTCGCCTTTATGCACCACGTGGAACTGCACCCCTTGGCGGGTTGTGAGGCGCAGTTTGTTGTCGGCGAGCGACGCGACCCGGTCGAGGGCAAGCCACTGGTGGCCGGTGATGACGCCACCGGGCACCGATGCACGCACCATGCACGAGTAGTCGAGCGGCAGTTTCTGCTGGGCACGCTCGCGGCGAATGTCTCGGTCGTCCTGCTGATAGATGCCGTGGAATTTGAGCAATGTCTCTGCGTTGTCGTCAAACTTCACTGCGTCGTTGGCGAGTTCGGCCCCAATCGTCCCAGCGAGATAGTTGCTCTCAACCTTGATCAGTTCGGCAGCTGTGAGGTTGGTCATGGTTGGTCCTGTCGAAGAGCGCGGGCGGGGGTGAGGGCGGGAGTGCTGGCGAGCTGTGTGGCCATCAGAGATGGAGTCCGCACTCGGTCTTGGAGCTGTCGGCCCAGCGCCCCGAACGGTCGCTCGCCGGCTTGGTGCACGGCCAGCAACCGATTGAGCTGTAGCCGCGATTAACCAGCGGATGTTCGGGGAGGCCGTGCTCCGCCGCGTAATCAGCGACGTCGTTGTCGGTCCATCCGGCGAGCGGATTGATCTTGACAACCGATCGCATGAGGTCGTTGTGTACGAGCGGAGTCGTCCGGCGGCTCGGGGTGTCAGAGCGACGGAGCCCGGTCACCCAGGCGGTTGCGCCGCGCAGGGCGCGCTGCAACGGTTCGACTTTGCGGGCCGCGCAGCACGCGTCGGTGTCCGCAGCCCAGACGTCTCGGTCGAGGTCAGGGGCGGGGCGAACCACTCGGACGTTCAGGCCGAAGCGATCGGTCAGATGGTCGGCAAACCACTCGGTCTCGGCGAACAGGTAGCCGGTGTCGAGCAGGGTGATCTGGATGCCTGGCACCGCGCTGTGGGCCACGTGTGCGATCGTTGCATCGCCGAAGCTGGCAGTGACGCACACGCCTCCGGCGAAGCGCTCGTTGGCCCAACAGACGGCCGCTCGAGCGTCGTCGAAGGGTCGGCCCGACTCGGGTGGTGCGGTGTGGAGTGAGGTGGTCACGGCGACCATTCAATCAATACCTGACTAAAATGATCGGGTTTATCGAGAATTGCTCGAAAGTTGGTCCTAAGATCACGGCATGAAGGCCCACCGCAGCCGATTTTCTTATCCGGTGTTCCTGGATCTTGACGAGGTTCCCGTGCTCGTCGTCGGAGGTGGCCGTATCGGATGGCGTAAGGCCGAGGGCCTACTCGATGCTGGTGCAATCGTTCGCCTCGTTGGTGCTGACATCAGTGCGCATGTCGATGTCGAAAGGATCACTGCCGCCGGCGGCGAGGTGATCACGGCCACGTTCGATGACCGTCATCTGGATAGCCAACGGCTTGTCGTCACTGCCACCGGCGACCTCGAGACTGATGCCGCAATCTCGGATGCGGCACGTGCTCGGAGCATTTGGACCAACGCGGCCGATCAGCCGGTCGATTGTGAGTTCATCCTCCCAGCGATCACCCGAGCGGGTCGAGTGACCGCAGCGATCAGTACTGACGGCGCCAGCCCGGCACTCGCCGGGTTCATTCGCGACAGGGTGGCAGAGATCCTCGAGGCCGGTGTGGCCGAGATCGCCAACACGCTCGCAGCCGAACGTGCAGCAGTGCAAGCCGCCGGTGGTTCCACCGAAGACATCGACTGGCGTCCACGCCTCGACGAGTTGTTCGCCAAACATGCTGAGGTGCCCACGGGGGTGGCGAATCGATGAACTTCTACGTTCCCGCCTCGTGGCCACAGCGGGCCTAGCCTGCGCGGATGCTTGGTGTGTCTCGTCGCCCCGTACGTTCCCGCCTCCTGGGCATCACCATCGTTGCTGCACTGGCCGCAGCCGCGTGCACCGGCTCGTCCAATGCAACACCGACCACCGATCAGGGCTCTGCGTCCGGCACCGAGCAGGGCGGCACCGAGGGGCGTCCCCGAACCAAGATCGTCGAGCCTGACGACCGTGCACTTCTGTCACTCGAGATCGACCCGGCGATCGTCACGGGCACGCTCGACAACGGTTTGCAGTACTTCATCCGGGAAAACGACAATCCAGGCTCGCGTGTCGAGATGCGGCTGACAATCGATGCTGGCGCAGCGTTCCAAACCGAGGACCAGGGCGGCGGTGCGCACTTTCTCGAGCACATGCTGTTCAACGGCACCGAGCAGTTCCCGGAAAACGAGCTGATTGCGGTGCTGCGCAGCTTCGGTGCGGGCTTTGGCGCCGACATCAATGCGTACACGAGCTACGACGAAACGGTCTACGAGTTGACGATGCCAACGGCTGACCCGTCGACCGTCGAGACGGGCCTCGACGTGCTGCAGCAGTGGCTGTCGGCAGCGACTATCGACACGGCGCAGGTCGAAGCCGAGCGCGGTGTCGTCCTCGACGAGTGGCGCGGCTCAGCACAGAGTGCCAATGGCCGGGTCTTCGACGAGATCCAGAAGTTTTTCCTCGATGGCTCGCCGTATGAGAATCGCAAGCCGATCGGCACGGATGACGAGATCAGCGGTACCACCGACGGTCCGTTGCGCGCCTTCTACGACGACTGGTACCGGCCAGACAATGCGTCGGTCATCGTCGTCGGCGATATCAATGCACAGGAAATGGAGCGCCAGATCATCGAACGCTTCGACCCGGCAACAGCCCGGAGCGACTCGCCCGAGCGGCCCGACCTGATCGTTGAGCCGTCGAGCGATGCGCGTGCCCTTGTGTTCAACGACCCCGACGTGTCCGAAGGATTCGCCTTCGTCACGCTCCCGCTGACCGCTGACACGACCGGCTCGCGTGAGGCAGTCGTGCAGCGCGAGATCCTTGAGGGCCTCGCCTTCGACATCATTGGCACCCGGCTGAACAACGACGCCCTCCGCGGCGACGCCCCGTTCGACACTGCATCGGTCGACAGCAGTGGGTTCGTCCGGTCGCTGAGCGCGCCCGAAATTTTCGTGTCGGCCGACGGTGCCGACCTCGAAGCATCCACGCAAGCGGTGCTCGACGCGTACGAACGAGTCCGCCGATTCGGTTTTACCACTGCCGAAGTTGCCCGCGCCGTCGAAGCTCGACGCAGTGCTGCCGAGGTGAACTACGACGGACGCAACTCCCGCCAGGACGCCTCCTATGCAGACGAGTACGTCCGCCATGTCCTCGAAGGCGAATCCCTGCCGACCGGCCAGCGCTGGTTCGATTTCGTGACCGATGTGCTCGACCGAGCCACACCCGAGACGCTCGCCTATATGTTCGTCACCCGCTACGAAACGGCCGGTCCACACATCTTCGTCACCGCTCCAGCTGACGAGATTGGCGCCGTTCCTGCTGCTGGCGTCTTCGTCACTCAAATCGAATCGATGCCAACTCGCAAACTCCAAACACGCGAGTCAGATGCAGCGGTTGGCAACAGCCTGCTCGACCCGCCGGATCCTGTGGAAGAGGCCAGCCGCGAGGTTCTCGCCGATGGCAGTGATATCTCGTTCGTTGCCCCCGTGCTCCTGACCTTCGAAAACGGTGTTCGCGTGGCATTCAACACCACACCGATCACCGACGGCGCGGTGTACTTCGAGGGCCGCAGCCCGGGCGGAACGTCAGCGCTCGCTGATGAAGATGTCGCTGCAGCCGAACTCGCGGCGAACGTGGTCGAGGGCAGCGGCGTTGGCGTTTTCGACCCAGTCGCAATCGATGCGTTCCTGTCTGACAAAGAGGTGTACCTCGATGCCAACATCGATGTATTCACCGAAGGATTCTTTGGGTCGAGCGCGACCTCGGACCTCGAAACTCTCTTCCAGCTCATCTACCTCACCATGACGCAACCGCGTGTCGACGCCGTGACCCTCGAGCAGTACATCGACGATGCACTCCCGCTTGCCGAGGACCCGTCGATCAACCCGAACTACGCCCAGTTTAAGGCGCTGATTGAAATTCGCTATGACGACCCGCGCTACCAACTGCTCGACGTCGACGACCTCAACTCGGTCACGGCAACGGCCGTTGAGCGAGTGTTTGTCGACCGCTTCGGTGATGCTTCCGACTGGACGTTCTCGTTCAGTGGCGACTTCGACATTGACGCTGCAACCGACTTGGCACGGACCTATCTGGGCACGCTGCCGGCGACTGGACGTTTCGAAGCTGTCGACTACATCGAGCCGCCAGCGCCCGAGGGTGCCATCGTCGAGACGGTGCAGGCTGGCGAAGGTGATCAGGCGAGCGTGTTGTTCTTGATCACCGGGCCCGGCACGGCAGATCGCCGTGACGACATTGCAGCCCGGGTCGTGCAGGAAGTGCTCACTGCGCGCCTGACCGATGTGATTCGTGAGGAACTTGGTGAGTCGTATTCGCCGTTCGCTTCGATTGAGCTGACGGGTGGTGCGCGGCCGTTGGCCGAAACGGTCCTGTCGATCTCGACCGGCCCGGACTTGGTCGACAATGTGTCGAGGGCGGTGCTTGAACAGCTTGGCGACATCCGCACGAACGGTGTTCCTGCCAACGAGTTCGCCTCAGCAACCGAGACGATTCGGAACGCGCTCGAGTTGTTCAGCAACGAGCAGATCAACGATGAGATTCTCGATGCGCTCGTTGATCCGGCAGGCAACGCCTCGTTGAACGACTTTCTCCAGCAGGCCAGTCTGCTCGGCTCGATCAGTCGCAACGACATCACCGGCTTCGTCAGGCGATGGGTGCCTGATGGTCAGTACATCGAGATCAGAGTGCTGCCCCGCTGACGATCACGATCGGCGTCAGCCAGTCAGTTGATCTGACGACCGCCGTGGTGTGAGCTGACGGTGCGCTGGCTGACTTCGACCAGTTCGCCAGCACGAACCACATAGCTCACGACGTGTTCCAGCGAATGCTGGCCCTGGCGCGCCCGACCCGAGACGACGTCAAGTTCGAGCCCATCGACAAGCGGCAGCAGTGCAACGGCGCGGAAACCCTCGTCGTTGCCGGGCGAGGAGCGCTTGTCTTCGCGGAGTAGATGTCCGCTCGCCCAGATCCAGCAATCGTCGACGCTCACAAAGCGACAACGGTGGCTGGCCCTCGACTTCGAAATCATGGCGCCCGGGCAGACGATCAGATTGCCCTCGGTCCACGGCAGAACACCGAGGCCGTCCCGCCCGAAACCAGTCTCAAACGCCGCATCGATGATTGCATCGTGGTCGCCACCCACAACAGCCCGCTCGGTCTGGACCTGGCGGATGACTTCCGCAACGCGGTGCAGGTCGTCGTTGGTCAGGTCGCTCAGCATTGCAATGACGGCATCGCGCTGCGCCGTGGCCAGCTCGCTGAGCCCTGCTGTCAACTCGTCAAATCCGTCACTCATGTGGCCATCATGCCAGTGGGGTGTCACGGAGTTTGTTCGTAGGCACAAGTCTGACCGCACTGCTTTCACCGTGCGCCGGAAAGTTGCGGCCCCGCTCCGTATCTGCGCGCGATGGCAACGCGGTCTACAGTTGGGGAGATGCAGACAAAGGCCGCAATTCTCTGGGAAGTCAACGCACCGTGGAGCGTGGAAGACATCGAACTCGACGATCCGAAGCAAGGCGAGGTCATGGTCAAGCTCGCTGCGTCGGGCATGTGTCACTCCGATGAGCATCTCGTCACCGGCGACCTGCCGTTCGAACTGCCGATCATTGGTGGTCACGAAGGCGCTGGCGTCGTCACCAAGGTCGGCCCCGGCGTGTCGTGGCTCGAAGTCGGCGACCACGTCGTGTTCGGGTTCATCCCATCATGTGGCCGCTGCCCGAGCTGCTCGACCGGTCACCAGAACCTGTGTGACCTCGGTGCGCTTATGGGCGCCGGCATGCAGCCGACCGACATGACGTCGCGTCACCACGCCAAGGGTGAAGACCTCCGGCTCATGTGCATGCTTGGCACGTTTGCCCACGACACCGTGGTCAACGAAGCCAGCTGCATCAAGATTGAAAAAGACGTCCCGCTCGATCGTGCCTGCCTCCTCGGCTGTGGCGTGGTCACCGGTTGGGGTTCAGCGGTGTACGCGGGGCAGGTCAGCGCCGGCGATGTCGTCGCGGTGGTCGGCGTCGGCGGCATTGGCGCCAACGCGATTCAGGGCGCAAAGCTTGCCGGAGCGAAGCAGATCTGGGCGATCGATCCCGTTGAGTCCAAGCGTGAGAAGGCCATGGAGTTCGGCGCCACCCACACGGCAGCCTCGATGGAAGAGGCGATGGAGCCGATGGCTGCAGCGTCGTGGGGCACGATGGCCAACGCTGTCATCATGACCATGGGTGTCGGGTCGGGCGAGTTGCTTGCCGGGGGTCTCGCCCTTGCTGCCAAGCGCGGCAGGGTCGTCGTGACCAACATCCACCCGGCAATGGAGATGACGGCCAACATCAGCCTCCTCGACCTCACCCTCATGGAGAAGCAGGTCGTTGGTTCGCTGTTCGGCTCGGGCAACCCGCGTGCCGACATCCCGAAGCTCCTCGGTCTCTACCGCGAAGGTCAGCTCGACCTTGACGGCCTCGTCACCAAGACGTACGACCTCGAAGGTGTCAACGACGGCTATGACGACATGCGCGCCGGCAAAAACATCCGTGGCGTGATGGTCTATTCCTGACACGGTGACCTCGTCGAGGGCGTGAGGTAGATGCGCACCCGGTGCGCATCTACCTCACGCCTTTGTCGTTTTCGCGGCGTTCGGTCACACAGTGCCTGGCTCAGAGTGACCGGCTACTAACTTGCGGCCATGAACAGTCTGCCGAAGACCCAAAAAGTGATCGTGCAGTCGAACGCCACCGACCTGCGTGATCTACTCGATCGGCTCCGTGCTGGCGTCGTTGGCCGTGTTCGCGAACTTGAATTGGTCATCGCGGCGATCGATGCCAACCGCCACATTCTGATCGAAGGACCGCCTGGCACCGGCAAATCCACGCTGCTCCGCGGTGTAGCGCGCGAAATGGACATCGGCTTCGAATTCGTCGAGGGCAACGCCGAACTGACTCCGGCTCGGCTCATTGGCCACTTCGACCCAGCCCGAGTGCTCAGCGAGGGCTACAACCCCGACGTGTTCGTCGCTGGCCCGTTGGCGCAAGCGCTGAATGACGGATCACTGCTGTACATCGAAGAGCTCAACCGAGTCCCCGAAGAAACCTTGAACGTCCTCATTACGGTGATGAGCGAGCGCGAGTTGAACGTGCCGCGGCTCGGCCGCATCGAGGCGGCACCTGGGTTCCGACTGGTGTCAGCGATGAACCCGTTCGATGCCGTGGGCACAGCCCGCATCTCGGGCGCCGTGTACGACCGCGTGTGTCGCATTGCTGTTGGCTACCAGTCCGTGGCTGACGAGACCATGATTCTCCGCCGTGAAACCGCTCAGGCATCGCCGGGTGCGCTCAACGACGTCGACGCCTCCTGGCGTGATGGTGTGGTCGAACTCGTTCGGCTCACTCGCAACCATCCGGATTTGCGAATCGGGTCATCGATTCGCGGCGCGATTGACATGGTGATGGTCGCGAATTCGCTCGCCCAGCTCCGTGAAGCCACGGCGTATACGCCGAGTGTCTCGCTCGACGCCGCGCTTGTTGCGCTGTCTGGGCGAGTCAGGCTGCGCGAAGGCACGAGCCGAACCAGTGAAGACGTGATTCGCGAACTCTGGGAGTCGGTCTTTGGTCGAAGCCAGGCTGAAGGAGAAGATGGTGAGGGAAAAGATGGCGCCCCGACACGGGGCATGACCTCCAGCTGAACTCCCCGCCTCCGGGTGTCAAGGAGGGCGACGAGGCCGACGAGGCCGTGAGCGAAGCGCGCAAGAAGACCACATCGCGGCGCGAGCTGGAGCGGAACGAACAGTTCGAAGAGCTGTCGCCCGAAGTTGGTGAGCTCAACGAGGAGGCGGTCGAGCACGCGCTCGACGAGAACCCCGACGACACGATGGCGCTCCTCGCTGACTTGACAGGGGCGACCGATCCTGTTCTCCGCGAGCTTGCCCGCAGGCTGGCGGGCCGGCTCTTCCTCGACCTCTCGAGGCGTGGGCCGACGCGGCCGCGCGGGGTCGGAAAGTTACAGACTCGGCCGTACCGGCCTGACGGAGGCGATATCGACATCGACGCCAGCATCGACGCGCTCCTCACCGCTCGTGGTGAAGGTCGGGCGATCGACCCAGAGGAACTCCGCATCCGATCGTGGACCACTCCTGATACGGCGATCTGTCTGATGGTCGATCGCAGCGGCTCAATGGGTGGTGGGCCGCTCGCCACCTCGGCGGTCGCTGCAGCCGCTGTGGCCTGGCGAGCACCAGAGGACTACTCGGTGTTGTCGTTCGGCAAGGACGTCGTTGCTGCCAAGTCGCAAGACGCGACGAAGTCGAGCGAAGCAGTGGTCGACGCGGTGCTTGCACTGCGCGGGTTCGGCACGACTGATGTGGTCCGAGCTCTTGATGCCGCAACCGAACAGCTCAGTCGTTCTCGAGCAGGCCGCAAGATTG
The DNA here is from genome assembly GCA_937891565.1 of uncultured Ilumatobacter sp. Lineage (GTDB taxonomy): Bacteria > Actinomycetota > Acidimicrobiia > Acidimicrobiales > Ilumatobacteraceae > Ilumatobacter_A. Next base: position 15,174 of record CALAHA010000360.1, read on the forward strand.
CGGTGCTGCTGTCTGACTGCCGAGCAACCGCACATGGTTCGGGGGAAGGCGAATCGATCGCTCAGGTCGTTGCGGCCGCCCGTCGAGTCGGTGAGCTCGTGATTATCGCCCCCGAAGGTGACGCCGAAACAGCCGAACAGTTGGCGGCCGCAACGGGCTGCAAGATCACCACCGTTTCAGGCCCCTCGGACGCTGCAGCAGCGCTCGCTCGAGTATTGGATTCTTGAGCACGGATCTCGGGACGCCAGGAGGCGGAATCCGCTGGAAATGGTCCCGAGATCGGCGCAGGAGCGACTACGAGCAGTTGATGGTGGCGTCGGGGAAGAAGCCCTTGTTGTTGTCTTCTGCGACGACTTCCGGGATCGTGTTGAACGGCACTGCCTCAACGGTGGTTTCGGGTGTGGTGCCGGTGGAACCATCGTCGCCCGGTGTCACCGACGTTGTCGTGGTTGCGAACACCTGCTCGGGTGCGCTAGCGAGTGACGCTTCACCGCGGAACACCGCCAGCACCGACTGCATGTTGGGACCGTCGATCGAGGGCAGCAGGACTGCATTGCCTTGAACGTTCGTGCCGCGTGCTTCGATCTGATACGTGGTGATTTCTGCCGGGTCGATGCCCTTCACGACGCCAGCGAACTCGAGCATCTTGTTGACGGTCAACTCGCTGTCGTTGACGATGAAGTCGTCGCTGGTCTTGATCAAGGCCTGGATGACGCTCGGGTTGAAGGCGCCAGCCGAAAGCAGCGAAGCAACGGTGCGGCGGATGAAGTCTTGCTGGCGCGAGATGCGACCGAGATCGGAGGTGCCATCGGTGATCCACTTGCCGTTCTCGTCAAGGGCTTGCAGCTTACGTGACCGGACGTAGGCGAGTGCGTGGTCGCCGTTGAAGTTGAAGCATCCGGCGACGGGCACGTTGAGGCCGGTCGCAGGGTCGCGGACCGGGCGGTCGAAGGGGACTAACACGCCGTCGACTGCGTCGACCAGAGTGCGGAAGGCGCAGAAATCGACCTGAATGAAGTGATCGGTGGCGATGCCGAAGTTTTGGTAAATCGTGTCAATCAGCCGCTGTGGCTGGTCGCGTTCGTACGCGACGTTGATTCGCTGCTTGCTGGATCCGCCAGCGATCGTGACCCAGAGATCTCGGGGAAACGAAAGAACAGCAACTTGTGATGCGGCTGGGTTGACCCGCCACATCATGATCGTGTCGCTGCGTTCGCCAAGGCTGCTGCGATCGCCGAAAGCGCCGGCGTATGGCGAGTCGGGGTCGACACAAGCGTTGTTGTCGGCGCCGGTGATCAGGAAGTTCCGGGCAGCCGCTGAGGCAGGCGGAAACGTTTCGACGGGGATACCGAGGCTGTCTGCTCCCTGAGCGATACCGCCACCACCGCTGGTCGCTGCATCGCCAGGCGCTGAGGTGGAAAGCGTGGCATCGCCGGGGGCACCGCTCTCGATCGCGACGACATCGCGATCCTCGATCACGCGCTGAGCGGCGTAGAGGCCAGAGCCGGCGGCAAAGCAGCCGATCGCGGCCAGGTACACGCCACCGATCGTGAAGCGCTGGGGCCAGGTTCGTCGAAGCTTCCTGGGAGACGTGTTCGGTGCGGACGCTTGGCGTGCAGACGTGTCAGGTACGGCGATGTTTGTCTGGCCCGCGTCCGGGCTGGTGTCGTCGCTCTTCATGCTCGTTGCGACGCTAGCGGTGGCGCAGCAGCGTCCGACCGCGCGCCGGGCTGTTCGTTTGCGCTGAACAGCTGCACAGCCCGTTTGGCAGAGTCATCAGGGAAGCACGACGACTTTCGTGCCGACGTGCGCGCAAGTCCAGATCCAGAGGATCGAGGGGTTCGCGAGGGCGAACGTGTAACGCAAGCGTGAGAGCACTTGGTGTTGGCCCGGCAGCGGATCGCACCATTGCAAACGTCTTCAATTTGCAACGCTTTGAGCAGGGATGATGCGCCGGCTCAGTCCGTGGCTGGCGGTGCAAGCACCACCGCACAGGCGAGTTCGGTGCCCTCGATGACGGTGACAGCTGCAATCGATCCGGCATCGCAGAGGTCGGCTTGGCCAGCAGCCAGCGAGTCGTGCAGGTCAGCCGGCGCCGTCACCGTGAGGGATTCGACTGCGGCCTTTTGACTCTGCTTCGCCTCGGTCTTGGAGCGACGAACATGCTGGAGCGTGTCGATGGTGGCGTCGATGAGCACGGGATTGCCTTCGAGCCCACTCGGCACCGGCCAGGCAGCGGCGTGCACGGACGTGTCGTTCCACCAGCTCCACGACTCTTCAGTGGCGAACGGCAGCATCGGTGCGAACAGACGCTGCATCGAACTGAGTGCCTCACGCAGCGCCCGCAACGCCGAATTTGCCGGTGCCTCGCCCTGTGAGTTGTAGGCGCGACTTTTGACCAACTCGACGTAGTTGTCGCAGAACCACCAGAAGAATGATTCGGTGCGCTCGAGGGCCCGGGCATAGTCGAATGCCTCGAAGCCGGCAGTGGCTTCAGCAATCGTGTCGTCGAGCTTGGCAAGCATCGATCGGTCGACAAGTGCAGTCACTGCGTCGGCGAGAGGCATCGACATGTCAGGCTCGGGGAACGTCAAGACGAACTTGCTGACGTTGAGTAGCTTGTTGGCGAGCTTGCGCCCGACCTTCATCTGGTCTTCGCTGAATGTGGTATCGACGCCTGGCCGGCCCGAGGCCGCCCAGTAGCGGACGGCGTCGGTGCCGAACTGTTCGAGCATGCCGTCGGGGGTTTGGGCGTTGCCGCTCGACTTGCCCATTTTCTTGCGATCTGGATCGAGAATCCAGCCGCTCAGTGCAGCGTGCTTCCACGGCGCAACAGCGTGTTCGTGGTGGCTGCGCGTCATGGTTGAAAAGAGCCAGGTGCGGATGATGTCGTGACCCTGCGGGCGCATGTCGAACGGGAAGATCTGATCGAATAGATCGGTGTCGGCGCTGTCGGTGGGCTCGTTCCAGCGGCCCGCAATCTGGGGCGTGAGCGACGAGGTGGCCCAGGTGTCGAAGATGTCGGGGTCGCCGGCAAAGCCCCCGGGCTGATGGCGCTGGTCGGCGGTGAAGCCAACCGGGACGTCGCTCGACGGGTCGACGGGCAAGTCGGCCTCCTCAGGCACGAGCGGTGTGTCATAGATGGGCTCACCGGCGTCGTCGAGGCGGTACCAGACGGGAATCGGCACGCCAAAGAAGCGCTGGCGGCTCACGAGCCAGTCGCTGTTCAGACCCTCGACCCAGTTTTCGTAGCGGTGGCGCATGTGATCGGGGTGCCAGGTCACGTCGCCGCTGCGGGCAACCAGCGCGGCGCGCAGGTCGGCGTCTTTGCCACCGTTGCGGATGTACCACTGGCGCGACGTGACGATTTCAAGTGGCCGCTCGCCCTTTTCGTAGAACTTGACCTGGTGCAAAATCGGGCGTGGCTCGCCAACGAGGATGTTCTGCTCGATGAGCTGATCAACCACAGCCGTCTGTGCTTGGTTCGGGTACTTACCGGCGATCAGCGCGTAGGCCTCGGCATCGACGCCGTGGGGTGCGTCGGGCAACACGCGGCCGTCGCGGCCGATGATGGCGCGCATCTCGAGGCTCAGTTCGCGCCACCAGGTGACGTCGGTCGTGTCGCCGAACGTGCAGATCATCGCGATGCCGGTGCCCTTGTCGGGTTGCGCCAACTCGTGCGCCCGGACTTCGACCTCTTGGCCATAGAGCGGCACGATCACCTTGGTGCCGAAGAGTGGCTTGAACCGCTCGTCGTCGGGGTGTGCGACCAGCGACACGCAGGCCGCGAGGAGTTCGGGACGGGTGGTGTCGATCTCGATGCTGCCCGATCCGTCGGCCCGCTGGAACGGGATTTTGTGGTAGGCGGCGGGGCGTTCTTTGTCGGTCAACTCGGCCTGAGCAACAGCAGTTCGGAAGTCGATGTCCCAGAGGGTGGGCGCTTCTTGGGTGTAGGCCTCGCCGCGGGCGACGTTGCGCAGGAAGGCGCGCTGGCTGATGCGGCGTGAGCGCTCGTCGATCGTTGCGTATTTGAGCTTCCAGTCGACGCTGAGGCCGAGGCGTCGGAACAGCTGCTCGAACAGTTCTTCGTCGATGACAACCAGTTCGTCACAAAGTTCGAGGAAGTTAGGTCGAGAAATTGGGATGGCCTGGTGCTTCTTTGGTGGGTCGCCGCGGAACGGTGGTTCGAAGCCGTCGGTGTATGGCTGGCTGGGGTCACAGCGGACCCCGTAGTACGCCTGGACGCGGCGTTCGGTGGGCAGGCCGTTGTCGTCCCAGCCCATTGGGTAGAAGACGGATTTGCCGGTCATCCGCTGATAGCGGGCGATGGTGTCGGTGTGGGTGTAGCTGAACACGTGGCCGACGTGCAGCGAGCCGCTGACGGTTGGTGGGGGCGTGTCGATCGAAAAGACGTTGTCCCGGACCGCTGACTGGTCGAACGTGTACGTGCCGTCGGTGTCCCACTGGGCTGCCCAGCGTTCTTCGATGCCGTCGAGTGTCGGCTTGTCAGGGAGGTTCGCCATAAGCGCTCCAGGCTATCCGTCGGCCTGCCGGGGTGGCCTGCCTGATTCACGCCGACGACGGCCCTTTCCAGTCGAGGCATTCGTCGGCGGAAACAGGGCATGGCCGACGGTGGAGGCGCATCGTAGGATTACCTGCGTGCTGCACCTCTATGACACCGTGTCCCGTTCCGTGCGTGAACTGGCTCTGCGCGAGCCGGGCAAGGTCAGCATCTACCTGTGTGGGCCAACGGTGTATGGCCCTGCGCACCTCGGCCATGGCCGTGCGACGCTGAGCTACGACATCCTCCGTCGCTATCTCGAGTGGTCGGGCCTTGACGTTCGAATGGTCTCGAACATCACCGACATCGAAGACAAAATCGTCCAGCGCGCCGTGCGCGAGGGCCGTCCTTGGAAGGACATCACGACCAAGTGTGAGGCGATGTGGTTTGAGGCAATGGACGGCATCAACGTCAAGCGTCCAACCGACGTGCCCCGTGCGACCGAGTACGTCGACGAGATGGTCGAGATGATCGGTGAGCTGATCGCCGCCGACAAGGCATACGCGACCGACGACGGCGTCTACATGGATGTCGAGTCGGTTGACGACTATGGGCTCCTCGCGCTGCAGACGCTCGACGACATGCGGACCGGTGGTGGCGATCGCGAAGTGGTCGGCGCAGCGCAGAAGCGGCATCCGTCCGACTTCGCGCTGTGGAAGTTCAAGGCCGATGCGCCGACCGAGAGCGATCCGGCGTGGCCATCACCGTGGGGCGCCGGCCGACCGGGTTGGCACAGCGAATGCGTTGTTATGAGCCTCGACCTGCTCGGTGAGGGCTTTGACCTGCATTGCGGTGGCCAGGACCTGCGTTTTCCGCATCACGAGAACGAGCGGGCGCAGGCCGTGGCGCTCGGCAAAACCTTTGCCAACCATTGGATGCATCACGCGTTCGTCGTTGATGCTGAGGGCGAGAAGATGTCGAAGTCGATTGGCAACGTGTCGAACTTGCTCGATCTGATCGAGCACTACGACCCGCGCGCCTACCGACTTGTGCTGCTTCAATCCCACTACCGGAGCCCGGTCAAGCTCGGCCAGGCAATGATCGATGCTGCCGTCAGAGCACTTGCAGGCTTGGACGGGTTCGCAGCCCGCACGGTCGGCGTGTCAGGCAAGAGCGACGCCTCGACCATCGACGCGTTCCGTGCTGCGATGGACGACGACCTCGACACGCCCAAGGCCATGGCGCTCGTGTTCGATGCAGTGCGCAAGGTCAATATCGGCATTGACGCTGGCGAGGACGTATCAGGCCTCGTCGCCGCGGTGAACGAGATTTGCGCTGCTTTCGGTCTCGAATTGTCGGCTGGCTCCGACGTGCCGGACGACGTCGCCGCTCAGGCTGCCGCCCTCGATCAGGCTCGCGCCGACAAGGATTTTGCCGCTGCCGATGCGATCCGCGAAGCGCTGCAATCTGGCGGCTGGATCGTCGAGACCACGAAGGACGGGACATCCGTCCGTCGCTGACGTCGATGAAGATCGTGTTTCTGGCCTCGCTCTGATGGAGGCCGATGTGCTGGTCTGGTCGGATGGATGCTGGTCGGATGGATGACGGACGCGCGTACGGACGAACAGCTGGTGTCTCGGATCCTGACTTGTACCAAACCGGTGCGGGAACCCCATCGGGTGAGTTGCTGCGGCGTTATTGGCAGCCGGTGGCCCTGTCGTCTGAGGCGACTGCGATCCCGCGTAACGTCCGCTTGCTCGGCGAAGACCTCGTGCTCTATCGCTCACTCGACGGCAACCCCGGCCTGCTCGAACCTCGGTGCTGCCATCGAGGCGCGAGCCTTTTCTATGGGCGAGTCGAAGAGGACTGCATCCGCTGTCCGTATCACGGCTGGGCATTTACTGCCGACGGCATCTGCACCGATCAACCGTGCGAGCCGGACCGAGGTCGAAACCGGGAGAAGTACCGGCAACCCTGGTATCCGGTACACGAATTCGGCGGGGTAATTTTCACGTATATGGGCCCGCCAGCCAAGCAGCCGGCATTCCCGCGGTACGACATCTTCGAAGATGTCGGTGACGACGAAGAGTTGCACGTCGTCGACCATTTCGCATTCGGCGGCCCGAACGTGGGACCCTGCAACTGGTTCCAGACGCACGAGAACGCGATGGATCCGTATCACGTGTTCATTCTCCATAACGCAATGAGCGGTCCACAGTTCGACCCTCGTCTCGAGATTTGGCCCGACATCGACTGGCAGTTGCATGAGGGTGGAGTGACGTCGTCGCAGGACCGAGTACTCGACGACGGGACGACCCTCCACAGGGTGACCGAGACGCGTTTCCCGAACATTCGCGTCGTCGCGACGCCGACGCTGGCCTATCTCGGCAAGACCAACAACATGTCGTGGGCGCAGCCGATCGACGACACGCAGACTCGCGTGTTCTGTATCTTGCGCATCCCGAAGGGCTCACCACCGCAGGGGCTTGCTACCTACGGGCCAGAGGCCAAGGGCTGGTTCGATCTCACCGCTGCAGAGCATCAGCTGTACCCCGGCGACTATGAGATGCAGATGAGTCAGGGAGTAATCACGAAGCACTCCGAAGAGCAGCTGTCGTCGACCGACCGTGGTGTGTCGATGGTTCGTCGCCAGTGGAAGCAGCAGTTGGCGGCGTTTGAAGCTGGTGTTGACCCTGTCGGAATCTGGAGAGAAGGCGACGCACCGATCGAGCTGCTGGCCGGTAACTACATCGTCGAGTGAGATCCATTTCCTGACTCTCAACGATCGCCCGGTCGTGGATTCCCCAGTCGTTCGTCAGCTCGATCAGGCCTGACACAGCCTGCATGTCCTCGTCCCGTAAACTTTCCGGCTGATGACAGGGAGGACCACAAGCGACTCTGGCGCGCCCGGCAAGATGGTGTACGAACCCTCCCTTGACGGCCTGCGGGCACTGTCGGTGATCGGTGTGCTGCTCTATCACGGTGGCTTCTCCTGGATGCGCGGTGGTTTCCTGGGCGTCGAAGTGTTCTTCGTGGTGTCGGGTTACCTCATCACCTCGCTGCTGATCGGCGAGCAGGAGAAGAGCGGTCGGATCGATTTCAAGAATTTCTGGATCCGTCGAGCTCGACGACTCCTCCCGGCTTTCTTCGCGATGATCGTTGCGGTTCTGATCTGGGCGGCGTTCTTCGGGTCCGAGCGGGATGTGTCAGATCTCCGGCGCGACGTGCCGTGGGCTTTCTTCTACGTCGGAAACTGGGGCCAGATCCTCGGTGGCGTGCCCTACTTCGGCAGCGACCCGCTGCTCAAACACGTGTGGAGTCTGGCGGTCGAAGAACAGTGGTATCTGCTGTGGCCGCTGGCTTTCGTCGCCATCATGAAGCTACGCCGCGGCGCCGCGACGGTCGGTGGGCTGCTGGTCGGCGCTGCGTTTCTTGTGATGGCGTTGACGTTCTCGCTGGAGTCGGGTTCGCCGTCGCTGATTGGTGGGCCGATTGGGCTGTTTGAAGGGCTCGATCGCACCAACTTCATGTACCTGTCGACCTTCACTCGTTCGAGCGGCTTGCTGCTCGGTGCTGGTGTCGCGTTCATCTGGCGGCCGTGGCACTCGGCCAGAGCAGCAGGCACACCGCTCGGCCGGTTACTCGATCCGATGGGCGCGGCAGCCGTGGCCGCACTCGGCTGCACGTTCGCGGTCACCACGCTGACGGCAGGCTACGTGTACCAGTGGGTGCTGCCGCTCACCTCGATCTTGTCGGTCATCGCGGTGATGATCGCCATGCACCCCGCAGCGGTTGGTTACCGGTCGGCACTGTCCTGGCAGCCATTGGTTGAAGTCGGCAAGCGAAGCTACGGCTTATACCTGTGGAGCTGGCCGATCTTCGTGATCGTTGGTGCGCTCGATGGTTCGGCGCTCAAGTTCGTCGGGGCGATGCTGGTCTCGATCCTGGTCGCCGAGGTGTCGTACCAATTCGTCGAGACACCCATTCGAGAAGGTCTACTCGGTCGACTCTGGGCAAGCCAGCGTGAACTGGTGTTGCGCTCAATGGCGGTTGGATCAGTCGTGCTGATCGGGCTCGGGATCTTCTATGTGAATGTCGATCAGTTCAACCCGTTCGAGGGCGGCGAAGACGCGTTTTTCGACGCCAGCTCGCTCGATAGCGACGCCGCTGATGACAACACCGACGGTGCTGATGTCGCCGGCACCGCAACCGCCGGCACCGCAACCGCCGTCACCACAATCGATGACACCACAATCGGTGACACCGCAGCCGCCGTCACCACAATCGATGACACCGCGGTAGATGGCAACACGGTTGACGGCGCCGGTGATCCACCTGCAGCCGGAGTGCCGGCAGCGGACACGACGATTGCCGAAACCGCCCCGACTCCGACGTTGCCAGTCGAACGGAAACTGACAATCGTTGGCGACTCGCAGGCTCGAGCGTTGGCGAATAATCTGCCGAGTGGTTTCGAGCAGGTCTTTTCGGTCGTCAAGAGCGGCGGCCTCGACGGCTGCAGCGTGTGGGACTCGGGCAAGATCGTCACCGAACGCAACTTCAACAACAACTTTGCGATCTGCGATGGCTGGCAGGAGAAGTGGAGTGCAGCTGCCGCCGGAGCTGACGTTGCGCTCGTGGTGATCGGTGCGTGGGATGTGTTCGACATTGACGACGGAGACACGTACTACGCGTTCAACACGAAGGCCGCCGATACGAAGTTCGTTGATAATTTGCAGTCGGGCATCGATGCCCTTCTCGCAACTGGTGCCGACGTGGCCATTCTTGAAGTGCCGTGCATGCGCCCGGTGCCGGCCGAAGGCGCGGGGGCACCACCGCTTCCGGAGCGTGGGAACGATGGCCGAGTCGCACACATCAACGAGGTCATTCGTCGGGTGTCGCGGCAGTACGGCCCCGAAGTACGAATGCTCGATGGGCCCGATGAGTGGTGTAACGACGAAGCGATTGCGACGAACGTCGGGTATCGCTGGGACGGCGTCCACGTGTACAAGCCAGGTGGGAAGTTGATCGTCGAAAAGATCGGCGCTGCCCTCCTCAAGCTCGCCAACCGCGAGCCCTGACGCTCAGATCCAACTCGCCGGATCGCGAACTTGTGTCCCGGCAGTCTGTGGGACGCTTCGATCGCGAAGTTACCGAGGAGGTAGACACAGCGGTTACCAGTCGGTAACTTAGGGGCATGACAGATTTCTCCATGAAGCTGAATGAAGACCAGCTGACCCTTCAGAAGTGGGTCCATGACTTCGCCGCCGACGTGGTTCGCCCGGCTGGTGAAGAGTGGGACGAGAAGGAAGAGTTCCCGTACCCAATCGTCGAGCAGGCCAAGGAAATCGGTCTGTACAGCTGGGAGTTCATGGCTGAGGCCATGATGAACGACCCGACCGGCCTGTCGATGCCGATTGCGATCGAAGAGCTGTTCTGGGGCGACGCCGGCATCGGCATGGCGATCATGGGCTCCGGTCTCGCCGCTGCGGGTATTGCTTCGTCGGCCACCCCTGAGCAAATGATGGAGTGGGTGCCGCAGTGCTACGAGGACGAAAAAGGCAAGCTCGCGCTGGGAGCGTTCTGCGCCTCCGAGCCCGATGCCGGTTCTGACGTCGGTGGGTACCGCACGTCAGCCAAATACGACGAGGCCAAAGACGAGTGGGTGCTGAACGGCACGAAGGCCTGGATTACCAACGGTGGTATTTCCAACATCCACGTCGTGGTTGCGGTTGTTGACCCTGAGCTTGGCTCAAAGGGTCATGCGTCGTTCGTTGTTCCCCCGAACACGAAGGGTCTGTCGCAGGGCCAGAAGTACAAGAAGCACGGCATCCGTGCGAGCCATACGGCCGAGGTCGTCCTCGACGACGTGCGGGTGCCCGGCCGTTGCCTGCTTGGTGGCAAGGAGAAGCTCGACGAGCGCCTCGCCCGGGTGCGTCGCGGTGAGAAGGGCAATTCACAGGCCGCGATGCAGACCTTCGAGGCCACCCGCCCCGCCGTTGGCGCCCAGGCGCTCGGTGTGGCTCGTGCGGCCTTCGAGTACTCGTTGCAGTACGCCAAGGAGCGCGAAGCCTTCGGTCGGCCGATCATCATGAACCAGTCGATTGCGTTCATGCTCGCTGACATGGCGACCGAGATTGAAGCTTCCCGCAACCTCATTTGGCGAGCCGCTTGGCTTGGCAAGAACAAGGGCTTCGTGAACGCCGAAGGCTCGATGGCCAAGCTCAAGGCTGGTCGCACTGCCACATGGGTGACCGAGCGTGCCATCCAGATTCTTGGCGGCTACGGCTACACCCGTGAGTACCCCGTTGAGCGCTGGCACCGTGACGCGAAGATCCACGACATCTTCGAAGGCACCGAGCAGATCCAACAGTTGGTCATCTCTCGCGCCATCTCCGGTCTGCGTATCGTCTAACGTAACACCAGCTCA
>CALAHA010000361.1 GCA_937891565.1 uncultured Ilumatobacter sp.
AGCGAGATGAATTGCCCGACCATCGCTGGGATCACAGCGCGCAACGCCTGTGGCATCACGATCAGCCGCTGGATTTTTGCCGCAGACATTCCCGACGCTTGTGCCGCTTCGGTCTGGCCCTTGGGTACGGCCTGGAGGCCACCACGGACGATCTCGGCGATGTAGGCCGCGCTGAAGAGAGTGATCACAATCATTGCGCGTGTGAGCGTCTGCGGTGTCTCTACTGACAGCGGAAACAGCAAGGGCAAGATGAAGCTCGAGAAGAGGAGCAACGAGATGAGCGGCACGCCGCGGACGAACTCGATGAACACGACGCAGAACCCCTTGATCACCGGAAGTTCTGACCGGCGACCAATTGCAAGCAGGATGCCGATCGGCATGCCCGAAGAAATGCCGACCACCGTGGCGAACAGCGTGAGGTGCAGGCCGCCCCAGTCTTCCCAGCCGAAGCCGTCGAACCCGATCGAGCTGACAATGAACAATGTCGCGGCGCCGATGACGATCGGGCCACCAGTTCGAATCGCCGTTGACTTGGAGTCGGATCCTTCGAACAACGTCGAGAATTCGCTTGCTGCGATCGCCAATGCAATAACGCCGGCGGTCAGTGCAACCAAGCCACCGGTTCCGGCGAGAATCGCCAACGAGACGATGGTCCCAATGGCCATCAACGGGACCGCCCGCGAACGAACCGGCACGACAAGCGCCCAGCCGGCAAGGCGTGCAACGACGATGCCGACGGCGGCGGCAATGACTCCGAGGACCGGAGGCCATGTCTCGGAGAACGACACGATCAGCGTAATGAACGCAAGCACCGGCCAGAAGCGGCCAAGCAGGTTGAGGAGTGAAGAGCGCTCGGCGACGAGGCCCTTTTCATTGGCGTCGTCGTAGGCGTTGTGAGCCATGGCGGAGGTGCCGAGGCTGAACGTGCCGATCAGCAGGAATCCCGACGTCCACAATCGCCAGAGCTCATCGCTCGGAAACTGCCCCACCATGAAGTTACGCAGGTTGACGCGGACGATCTCCCACTCTTCGGCGGCAATCCACCCGAAGCTCTGCACGAGCAGAAAAACGACAAGAACGCCGAGCACGACCGTGATAACCGAGTTCATGATGTTGTTGAACAGGTTGTCTTTGACCCACTTGGCAGGGGTCGTGTCAGAGTGCAGCGGAGCGAGTTTGCTGGCCTCGTTGTTGGCTGTTTCTGCTTTATCAGCCATGTCAGCGCCCCACAATTTGCAGTCGTTTGTTGATCAGGTTGCCGATTGCGGATAGCACCAGGGAGAACACGAGGTAAACGATCATCAAGATGAGGAGCAGCTGCGGCGCCGGGCGTGACTGCCCAAACAGGTTCTGAATAACGCCGGTGATTTCGGCGAAGCCGACGGCGAAGGCCAGCGACGAGTTCTTGGTGTAGTTCAAGAACTGGTTGATGAGCGGCGGGAACGCAACGCGGAAAGCCTGGGGAAGAATCACGAATCGGTATCGCTGGAAGCTGTTTAGTGCGAGCGCATTGCCGGCCTCGACCTGGCCTTTGGCGACCGAGAGAATACTGCCGCGCACGATTTCAGCGATGTGCGACGCGGTGTACAACACGAGGCCGAGCATCACTGCGGCATAGGGCATGATCATCGTGACGCCCCCGACGTACACCCGGTCGATGATCTCTGGGGTCGTGATATCGAACGGACCACCGAGAGCAATGAACCCGGCCACCGAAATGGCGACGAAGGTGCCGAGCCCGTAGAGCACGCGATGGTGCGGGGTGCCGGAGCGATCAAACAGACGGCTGCGCCAGACCCACACGGCGGCCGAGGCAATCAACGCGAGGGCAACGATGATCTGGAAGGTGCCGAAATTGGTGCCGCCAACGATCGACGGGAACCCGAATCGAAGGTTGTTGAAGATAAATGTTTCGCCGAACGGAAGCCACGAAATGCGGACCGGCGGGAATGCGTTCAAGAAGATGGTCCATGTGAGGACAATGACCAACAGAACCGGAATGTTGCGGAAGAACTCGACGTAGGCGGTGGCGATTTTCGACAGCAGCCAGTTGGTCGACAGCCGAGCGATACCGATCAGCGTGCCGAGGATGAGCGCGAGTGGAATACCGATGATGATGACGAGAAACGTGTTCTTGACGCCCTGAATCAATGCTTCGCGAATCGCTGCGTTCGAGTTCAGTGGATTGTCAGCAATGGAGATGCCGCTTGGCTGATCGAGGAATCCGAAGTCGAGTTCCAGGCCGATGTCGGCAGTTCGTGCCCGAAAGTTGGCCCACAGGTAGTCGGCAGCGGACCAGATGAGGCCGAGGGCTGCGACCTGGGCGGCGACAACAAGGACCCGGCTATCGCGCCACGGCGGCGGCTCGTCGGCATCGTTGCGAGACGAACTGCGCACCTTCCAGAACGCTATGTACAGCACGGCAAAAATGCCGAGAATGATGGCGAGGCGAAGCAGGCGTTCAAGCATGAGAGCGAAACCCGTCGGGGCGGCCGCACGAATGCGACCACCCCGACGATCAATTCAGGATATGACTGTGCCGATCAGCGGAACGGCGGCACGTACATGAGGCCACCGTCCGTCCACAGAGCGTTCGGGCCACGGCTGAGGCTCAATGGCGCAAGGTTGCGCTCAAAGATCTCGCCGTAGTTGCCGACCTGGCTGATGATGTTGCTCGCAAAATCAGTGGGCAGACCCAATCCGACTTCGGCGATGACTTGATTGCCGTCGCCGTCGTCAATCGCCAGACCGAGGAACCGGCGGATGCCGGAGTCTTCGCTGTCGGCGAACGAACCGATGTTTTCGGACGTGATACCGAATTCTTCGGCCTGGATCGTCGCCATGACGGCCCAGTTCACTGCCTGTGCCCATTCCGTGTCGCCATCAGCAACCACGGGGCCAAGCGGCTCCTTGGAGATGATGTCGGGAAGGATGGAGGTCTCGATGTCGAGGGTGGCGGCGAATGCTGCCAGCTGTGACGCGTCCGAGGTCCACACTTCGCACTGCTCGGCCACGAAGGCTGGCTGCAGTTCGTCGTTGGACTCAAACTCGAGGGCGGTGAACGGGATGCCACGAT
>CALAHA010000362.1 GCA_937891565.1 uncultured Ilumatobacter sp.
GCAGTACCTCGACGAGTACTACCGACAGCAACAGGACGCGGTGCACGCGAATCAGCTTCGCGACGGCCATCTGCTTGGCCAGCATCGTCTCTTCCCGGTTCATCGGGCTGACGTCGGGGCGCCACTTGACTGCTTCGTACGGCACGCCAAGCGAGGCAAAGATCTCGGCGTAAAAATCGTGCTCACCGAGGAGGAGTTCGTGGACGCGCTTGAGGAAGAGACCCGATTCGGCGCCCTGGATGATGCGGTGGTCGTAGGTGCTGGTAACCGTGACGACCTTGCTCACGCCGAGCGAGCTGAGGTTGCGCTGGTCGGCGCCTTCGAACTCGGCCGGGTAGTCAATGCTGCCCACACCGACGATCAGGCCCTGGCCTGGCATCAGTCGGGGCACCGACTGCACTGTGCCGATCCCGCCCGGGTTAGTGAGGCTGATGTTGGCACCCTGGAAGTCATCGACCGTGAGCTTGTTGGACTTGACCTTGCGGATGATCTCCTCGTAGGCGGCGAGGAAGCCGTTGAAATCGTTGGCGTCGCAGCCGCGGAGCACGGGGACAAGCAGTGTTCGGCTGCCGTCTTTCTTCTCGACATCGACCGCCAGGCTCATGTTGACGTGGTCGTGCACGATGAGGCGTGGCTTGCCATCGTCACCGACGGCGTAGGAGTTCTTCATTGCCGGAACAGCGTCAGCGATCGCTCGAACAATGGCCCAGCCAATAAGGTGGGTGAAGCTGATCTTGGTCTGCCCCGACCGGGAACGGAAACCGTTGATCACCTTGCGGTTGACTTCGAGCAGTTTGGCCGGCACATTGCGGAAGCTGGTGGCCGTCGGCACCGTGAGGCTGGCTTCCATGTTGCGAGCGATTGCGGCACCCGCACCACGAATGGGCTTGCCCGGTTCTTCTTCTGGTGACTTTTGATCCGACACAGGCGCTGGACCGGCCTCGGCTGCTGGCGCCGGGGCGGGTACCACGTCGATGGGTGACACCGTTCCGTGGACCTCTGCGTTAGCCCTCACCTGCGGCGATGCTGCCGCCGCAGCGGCAATACTCGGCGCCTGAGACTGATAATCGGCAAAGAACTCTTGCCAACTCTGGCTCACCGAGCCGGGATCGGCGACGAATCGCTCGTACATCTCCTCGACGAGCCATGAGTTGGCTCCGAATCCGGAACCCTGAGCTTGATCGGCTGGTGCTGACACAGGCTGCAGCGTAACCGCGACCCGCTCTCCGCTTTGATTCGAAAAGACCACTCAACCGAACATCTTCAGACCATCGCGAGGAGCCGGTTCGTTAGATCCGATCGAGTTCTTCGGCATCAAACAACGGCGTGATGCCTTCGGCTTCGATGTCAGCCCGCATCTCATCGGATGCCGGAGCAGTGAGATTGCCGGATGCAGCCTCGACGATCACGGGCAGTTTGCGCGCGTCGCTCGTGGTGTTCAAGAAGAATTGCTCGTTCGAAAGCACATAGCGGACCGCACGATCGATGGGTTCCGGATCCGTCAGCGGGTCGTACCAGCTGAACTTGCCCGGTCCGCTGACCTCCCCGTCCGCCCACCGCCCACGCGCAATCGATTTAATGGTCTGCACGGCGACGCCTCGTTCAGCACACAGCGCGAGGAGCGCCTCGACGTCCACGCGATAGGCCGGGTTGTCGAGCAGGATGAAGTTAATCGGCAGCAGGATCGATGCAAAGTCAAACGCCTGGAGGCTGCGCAAGTGCATACCGGCGATTCGAAGGCCGTGGCCGGTGACGCCGACATGGGAGATCAAGCCTTCGTCGCGAGCAGCAGCGAGTGCCTCCACAGCGCCACCCGAAGCATGTGCCCGCTCCCACTCGTCGTCCTCGACCAGATTGTGGAGCTGCACCATGTCGATGTGGTCGACGCCCATTCGCTCAAGCGACTTTTCAAGTTCTTCGCGCGCCCCAGCACCCGAACGTCGACCAGTCTTGGTTGCGAGAAAAACGTCGGCTCGATGGTTGGCAAGCCACGGCTTGAGCCGATCTTCCGATTCGCCGTACGACGCAGCAGTGTCGATGTGGTTGATGCCCCATTCGGCAACGGACGCCAACGTCGCATCAGCGCGCTCCTGGCTCATGCTTCCAAGCGCTGCTGCACCGAAAATCACTCGAGTTGATTGGTGGCCCGTTCTGCCAAAGGGTGCGGTGGGGAGCGTCGTCTCGAACATGTTCCGAACGTAGCCGCCCATCAGGAACTTGTCAGGCTGCAGCGACGCAAGGCGGGGTTTTGTCGGCACATGCTGTCTCTTCGTTTTTCGCTGGACACTACAAATGCTTCGCAACACACCCGAACGGACCGGTTCGCGGAACCGTCGCCACCGCCTGGGCGGCATCATCGATAACCTGCCTCGCAATGGCGCACGAATTTATTTACCAGGCCTACAAGCTGTCGCGGGTTTACCCGCCAGACAAGACGGTCCTCGAGAACATCTCGCTGTCCTTTTACCCAGGCGTCAAGATCGGCGTGCTCGGCAGCAACGGCGCTGGTAAGTCGTCGCTCCTCAAGATCATGGCTGGCCTCGACGACGGCTTCCAGGGCGAGGCACGCCTCACTGCTGGCCACACGGTTGGCTACCTGGCACAAGAACCTCAGCTCGACCCGAACAAGACGGTCCGCGGCAACGTAATGGACGGCGTCTCCGAAGTGCAGTCGATCATTGACGACTACAACACCGTGATGGCCAAGTGGGCCGACCCCGACGCCGACTACGAAAAAATTGGCAAGCAACAAGCAATCCTCGAAGACAAGATCGCTGCCGCCGATGCATGGAGCCTCGACCGCAACGTTGAGATCGCCATGGACGCACTGCGCTGCCCGCCCGACGACGCCGATGTCACCGTGCTCTCCGGCGGTGAGCGTCGCCGCGTCGCGCTGTGTCGCCTGCTGCTCAGCCGCCCCGACCTTCTCCTGCTCGACGAACCAACCAACCACCTCGACGCCGAGTCAGTCGACTGGCTCGAACGGTTCCTCGGCGACTACGCCGGCACCGTCGTCGCAATCACCCACGATCGCTACTTCCTCGACAACGTGGCGCAGTGGATCCTCGAACTCGACCGTGGGCGCGGTATCCCGTTCGAAGGCAACTACTCAAGCTGGCTCGAGCAGAAGCACGATCGCCTCGCTCGCGAAGAGCGCGGCAACGAGGTCCGCCAGCGCGCCC
This sequence comes from uncultured Ilumatobacter sp., assembly GCA_937891565.1. GTDB lineage: Bacteria > Actinomycetota > Acidimicrobiia > Acidimicrobiales > Ilumatobacteraceae > Ilumatobacter_A. Next base: position 3,183 of record CALAHA010000362.1, read on the forward strand.
TGGCACGCGAACTCGAATGGGTTCGTCTGGGCCAGAAGGGCCGCCAGGCCAAAGGCAAGGCCCGCCTTGCCGCCTACGACAAGCTGCACGCCGAAGCAAAGGAAGCCGAGACTCAAGACTCCAAGCTCCAGATCACCATCCCTGCTGGGCGGCGCCTTGGCGACCAGGTCATCGAAGTCGAAGGCCTCAGTAAAGGCTTCGGCGATCGACTCCTCATTGAGAACCTGTCGTTCACGCTGCCGCCAGCAGGCATCGTCGGCATCATCGGCCCCAACGGCGCCGGCAAATCAACGCTCTTCAAGATGCTTGCCGGCCGTGAAGAGCCCGACTCCGGCTCGATCAAGATCGGCGACACTGTCGACCTCAGCTACGTCGACCAGGATCGTGACAGCCTCGACGCCGACGCAACCGTGTACGACGAGATCACGGGCGGCGGCGAGGTACTCGAAGTCGGTGGCCGCGAGATTCACGGCCGCACCTACGTGTCGAGTTTCAACTTCAAGGGGACCGATCACGGCAAGCGCGTCGGCGACCTCTCCGGTGGTGAACGCAACCGCGTCCACCTCGCCAAGCTGTTGAAGTCCGGCGGCAACGTGTTGCTCCTCGACGAACCAACCAACGACCTCGATGTCGACACGCTGCGCGCACTCGAGACGGGCCTGGAATCGTTCCCCGGCTGCGCCGTCGTCATCTCCCACGATCGCTGGTTCCTCGACCGCATTGCCACACATGTGTTGGCGTTCGAGGGCGACAGTCATGTCCGCTGGTTCGAAGGCAACTTCAGCGAATACGAAGCGCGACGCAAGCAAGAACTCGGCGCCAGCGCCGATCAGCCGCACCGCATTAAGTACAAAAAGCTGAGCTGACCCATCTCGTGATATCTCGGCGCACCCCAGTGCGTAGACGTATCACGAGAACTTCGACTGGAACGTTGATGAAACTGCCTCTGTAGCGGCGGCCCACGTAGCCGACTTCGGCTTGAGCGCGTCGACGTGGATCTCGCCAGGAACGAAAACTGCGCTGGCTGCACCGAGCTCAACGAGCCGTTTCGAGTTCCACGGATACACCGTGGTGTCGGCCTCGCCGTGCACACACACGACAGGCACCTTGAACGGCAGCATCTCGACGGGTGACGTCAGCCTCCAGCGGTTGGCCTCAGGAGCGTTCGCCACGAGTGCGTCGACCGTGGCGGATCCGTTGGCTGAGATCTGCTCAAGGTCAGTCGGGCCTGCCATCGACACAACGAGCGCCGGAAGCCGACAGCCGCTCACGCCAACAGCACACAGCGCCAGATGCGCCCCAGCGGAGTGCCCAATGACGACCACTCGAGCAGGGTCGATCGCATCGCCACGGCCGTGTGTGCCCTCGGTGATCAACTCGATCGCATCGCGGACGTCATCGAATGTCTGT
>CALAHA010000363.1 GCA_937891565.1 uncultured Ilumatobacter sp.
GCGTGATCAGGCCTCGGTTGCGGGAAGCGTCTGAGCGGGCGCAGCTTCAACAGCTTCGACAGCGTCGAGGCCGAGTTCTGCACGCAATTCGCTGAGGCGACCCTGCGCCTGGACGTTGGCCGTGGCCTGCTCGATTTCGAGTACGCGGCTCTCGACACCGACCTCGTTGAGCTCGGCCGATGCCTTGGCCTTGGCGTAGCGCGCTTCGATCTTCTCGGTGACCTCGTTGAGTGTCGGCACATCGTCGCCGACCGTTTCAGTGAGTGAGCTCATTGCCGAGTTCATCTCTTCTTGCATCTTGGCCTGTTCGAGCTGGCTGAGCAGCTTGGACTTCTCGGAGATCTTCTCCTGAAGCAGGCGGCTGTTCTGTTTGACGGCCGCCTTGGCCTGGTCGGACGCTTGCGCGGATTCGAGCACCATTGATTTCAGGCTCTCGACATCGGCTTCGATCGACAGGAGCTTGTCGGCAATAGTTTCGGCGGCGCTCGTGTATTGCGCAGCTTTCTCGGCGTCGCCAGCCTTTTGGGCATCGGAGGCCATGATCAGTGCCTGGCGGGCGTTGCCGTTGAGCTTTTCAAGCTCGGTCATCTTCTTGTTCAGGCGGATTTCGGCCTGCTTCTGACCGGCGATGACGTTGGCGGCCTGCTCTTTGAGCTGCTTGTGCTGCGTCTGGGCGGAGCCGATGGCCTGTTCGAGTTGCACCTTGGGGTCAGCGTTCTGGTTGAACTGGCCGGTCAACTTCGCAACGAGGTACTTCCACTGCTTCTTGATGTACTTGAACATGGCGTACACCTTAATACGTGGATGTGCTGCGGTTGCTCCGTGAGAGGAGCCGACGCTTCAGGGCGTCCAATTCCGGCGCACCCATCACAGCGAGCAATCCGAAGTACACGATCACTCCGACAACTGCGCCAACGGCCAGCCGCAACAGTGCGTCGATGCCGGCATTACCGCCGACGTTGCGGGTGACGAACCAGACCGCCTCGCCCATCACTGCACCGGCGACGATCATTGGCCAAAGGCTCTGGAGAATCGGTCGGACTTCGAAGCCCGGAACCTTGTAGCTCAATATCTGCAGGACCCAGAACGCTGAGAACAGGTAGGCAATTGCGTATGCTGCGCCGAGGCCGAGCACGCCGTAGGAACCAACGAGGATGAGCGCGAGCACGATGTTGATCGAGTTCTCTACCACGTTGACCTTGAAAGCGGTCTTGGTGTCCTTGTGGGCGTAGAAACCGCGTAACACGAAGAAGTAGATCGAGAAGGCACCGAGGCCGAGTGCAAAACCGCCGAGTGAGCGCGAGGCGCTGAGGCCACACGCCGCGTCGCACCGCCCGTTCTCGATCGCCAGGCCGACAAGTGGACGGCGCAACACGAACAGGCCGATGCCGGCTGGGATGGTCAAAAGGGCGGTCATCCGCACACCGAGCGACATCGTTGCGATGAACGCGGCCTTGTCTTTGCGCGCCACGGACCGGGCGAGTTCGGGTTGGAAGGTCGTGGCGATCGAAACCCCGAGAAGGCCCTGTGGGAGCACGAAGAACGTGAACGCAGCAAAGTATGCAAACGTCCCACTCGAGCCTGGTTCGGTCAAGTTGCGGACCACGATCAAGGCCACGATGTTTGACCCGACGAACCCGAACGTCCAGAACGACAGGCTGAGCAACTTTTTTACCGACGGGTGCTTAAGGTTCCAGATTGGTCGGAAATGGAACCCCGTGGCCAACGCTGCAGGGATCAGCGCGAACGCCATCGCGCCGATACCGAGTGTTGCGCCCAGCCCGAGCGTGAGACGAAGCCGTTGGTTGTCGAGGACGTCGGCCAGATCCCATCCGGTACTCACCGGGTCGGGCAGCGACAGTAGCGAGACGATGATGATCAGGTTCGGCAGGACCGGACTCCAGGCTGCAGCGAAGAAGCGCCGACGGCTGTTCAAGAAAGCGTTGGCTAAGCCGGTGAGCCCGTAGAACAAAATCTGGATCAGGAAAATTCTCGACAGGGTCGTGCCGACCGAGCGGAACAGATCAGGGTCAATACCATCCGCGACGTTCAAGGAGAAGAGTCGGAATATCAGCGGGGCAGCGAGCACGGCGAGCACCGTCAGCCCCACGATCATCACTGCAGCAGTCGTGATCAAGACATTGGTCGACTCGTCGTCTTCGTCCTCAGCGAACGTCGAAAACAGTGGCACAAGCGTTGCCGAAAGCACGCCGCCCAGGAGCAGTTCGTACACGATGTTCGGGCTCTCGTTGGCGTTGATGTACGCGTCGTTGAGGGCCGTGCCGCCAATAACCCCGGCGAGCACGCTGAGCCTCAGTAGCCCGGTGACACGGGAGAGCGCGGTGCCGGTGGCAACGGTGAGGTTGCTCTTGAGCAGGCTCACGCGGGCCGCATCTCTTGGACCGCTTGTCGCAAACCTTCCAGCTCGACAACGAGATCCTCGACGTCGTGTTCGTACGCGTCGGTGTCGCCGGCTCCCACGCTGACTTCAGCGGCGCGTGCGACGAGTTCGTCCAAGCGCGCCTGAGCCAGCCGCAAGGTATTGGCCGTCTTGGTCGACTGGGCCTTCAAGCGATCGACACTTTCGAGTTGGCCTTCGACCGATGCGATTGCTTCGGTCGCACCCTGCTTTTGCAGCGTCACAAGCTTCGAGCGGAGTGCCGTTGGATCGATTCGGTGGACGGCCTGGTCGATGTCGTGGCCGCGGCGCGCAATTTGCCAAGTTTCATCAAGCCCATGATCAAGCTTGGCAACGATCGACGCCATGCGGTCCTGCACCGGGCCAGCACTTGCTCCTTCGACGATCTGATGGAGGTTGACAGCCGATCGCTGCGCGCCATGCACGAACTGCCGCCATGGTTCTTGCACAGTAAATGGATCGATTCGAACTCGAGTGTCACGCGGCAGCGCAGCGGCAACCGAAGCGCTGTAGGCAACAACGCCGAGTGCGATGCCGATGACGGGCGAGATGCCGAGCAGCATTGAACCTGCTGTGACCCCAATCCCGAGCAGAATCCTCCAGGACAGGATTGCCTTGGCAGTTTTTGCTGTGTAAAACCGGTCGCGAAAGCTCACGTCAGCCACCCGCGATATCGGACGCGGTGAGCGTCGTGAGTTGCTCGACTGTTGGGGCATCG
>CALAHA010000364.1 GCA_937891565.1 uncultured Ilumatobacter sp.
CCAGCACAACCGTTGGCCTGCTGACGCGGACACGTTCCACGACACCCTCGTTGAGTTTTACGATGCCTGCAGTGATCTTGCTGTGCGAGCCAACGAACTTGTGCACCGTGCGCTTGCATTCGCTCTGGCAAGTGACATCGACGCGACCACCAGCGTCGGCAGCCGCACGACGAGTTCTGTGCGGTTGAACCACTACCCGGTCGGTGATCCAGTGCCGGAAGGCGAACGAGCTGGCCTGCATGACCTCGGCGAGACAGCGCTCGGCTACCACACCGACCCGGGGGTTCTCACCCTGCTGCTTCAAGACATGACTGGTGGGCTGCAAGCCCAAGCCGTCGATGGGAGCTGGGTCGACATCGATCCGACGCCCGGCACGATTGTTGTCAACCTTGCCGATGCCATGCAGGTCTGGACCAATGATCGGTACCGCGCAGCCGTGCACCGGGTGATTCCAATGACGGCGAGCGACCGGTACAGCATCCCGTACTTTTTCAATCCGTTGCGTGACGCTGTCGTCGAGCCAATTCCGGGGCTAGCGGGAGATGCGAAGTACGCAGGGTTCCGCTGGCGGGACTATATGCGTGCGCGAACCGACGACAATTTCGCCGATGCGGGTGCCGAAGACGCGCAGATCACCGACTACTTGCTCACGCCTTGAGACAGGAGAGCTGGCCGTGATCAGGACACGTTGAATGACGGCTGCGCCGAACAGGTCCGGATATCCGGGTCGGTTTCGATCGGCAAGGCGCCGAATCGTGTGATCCACTCGTCGACGTCGCCAGACAGCAATTGCGAGAGGACAAATTCGAGCTCAACCAGCGCAATGTCGCGTGCGCTCACCCTGAATGCTGTCGTCCCAAGCATGCCGACGAGATCGAAGGCGCCAGGATCGCTGGTACTCCGATGGATCCATGCCGGCTGACCTCGGAAAGTCTCCGGTGCGTACTGGCGGTCTCCGTACGCTGCTGCGGCAATTGATCCGTTTGGATACTGCGCGAGCGTCACGACGGTGTTGATAACGCCGACTGATACAGGGAGGCCGAAGGTGAACTCATTGACGCTCGGGCCTTCTGAAATCAGCTGCCACCCGTCAGGCAGGACGACGTTGATTACCCCATCGGTCACCGACATTGACTGCAGGAGCCGGTTGAGTTCCAATCTGTAGGGGGGGAACCCAGGACCTTCGGCGATGGTCAGCGAACCGCACGAAATGTTGGCCGTGTAAGCCCCTGCCTCATTCGGTTCCGACAGCGTGAAGCCATCGAACTCACGCAGCGGTGCCGTGGGGACGGTCTCGCCAGCTTCGTCGGTGGTCGGCGGTTCCGGTGCCGGCGGTTTGAGGCCGTCGGCTTCGCGTAATTCAATGGTGGTGAGGTCGGCGGCGCGCAGCATGAGGGTCGAACCACCGAGTCGCATCGGAGTGACCCTCAGCTCGTCGAGCCGGGTGCGTTCAGGTGGGAGTAGAAGCGGTGCTTCGGCTGATCCGGGGATCGGTGGCGTGGTCGTGGTCGGCGCAGTGGTGGGGCGTGGCGGTTCAATGACTGCGACTCGCTCTGGTTCGGTGGCGACCGTGGTCGTTCGTTCTGGGCTGGTGTCGGGTGTCGCCTGGTTGAGTGAGGTTCCGGTGTCGCGCGATGCAGAGAATGCGAGGCCTCCGATGGCGACGGCGCCGAGCATGGCGAGTGCAGCGAGTCGGAGGGCGTTCGAGCGACGTGTGTTCGGCGATCGCACTTCCATTGCTTTGTGTTCGGTTTGGGCACGCATCGCCACGTCGAAGAGAAGTTCGCGCACGTGTCGTTGTTCGTGGGCACGCATCGGGCCGACGTCGGGTCGCGCTGCCTCGACAACTTGGATGGGGTTCACGACAGGTCCTCTGCTTCGTCGTCGACGGGTTCGGTCGGTCGCTCGTCGGTTTCGTCGGTTTCGTTGGTGGTGGCGGCATCGCCAACGCGCCGGCGGAGTTCTTTACGCACTGCGCTGAGCCTCGACCGGACGTTGCCCTGAGGTATCCCTGTAGCTGCCGAGACGAGTGATGAGGAGCAACCTTCCCAAGCGATCAGGAACAGCAGGTCGCGGTCTTCGGGTTCAAGTTCGGCGACCGCGGCCATGACCTTGGCGGTGCTGGCCACGGCAGCGTCGTCGGCGTCTGAAGACAGGAGCGGATCGGTGACACGCGGTGTAGACCCTGACCCGGTGGCGTGTTCGCCTGCCCAGTTCAGCAGCCGACCACATTCGGTTGCGCTGTGACGGCGTAGGAATGCGGTCGTGATCGCGAGCAGCCAACCGAGATCGCTGCTGGCCTTTTCTGGACGTCGGGCCTGTTGCCCGAGGGCGTGTTCGAATACGTCCTTCACGACGGTGACGGCAGCATCTCGGCCGACTCGGCGCGCAGCGTATGAATACACGGCCCCTACATGCTTGTCGTAGAGGCTTGCCGCCATTGGCCCGTTCAAACTCACAAAGACATCATGCCAACGGTGCACCCCGATCGGGTGCCACGAGAGCGTCAGAGCGCGACGGGATTGCGCGGCGCGCTGCCGGAGACCACGTCGGAGACATTGCTGGCAGCGGTAGCTGCCATGGCTCCTCGCGTTTCGACGGTCGCTGATCCGAGGTGTGGAACGAGGACGGCGTTGTCGCATTCGAGCAAGCCCGAGTGAACGGCAGGTTCGTTCTCGAACACGTCGAGGCCGGCACCAGCGATGGCCCCACTCTGCAGCGCAGCCACGAGCGCTGCTTCGTCGACGATGGGCCCGCGGGCGGTGTTGATTAGAAATGCAGAAGGCTGCATCTTTGCCAGCGTCTCAGCATTCATCAGATGGTGCGTTGCTTCGGAATACGGGCAGTTGAGCGAAACGACGTCGCTCTGGGTGAGCAGTTCGTCGAGACTGACAAGGGTCGCGCCGAGTTCGGACTCGATCGCAGCGTCGACGGTTTTGCGGTTGTTGTAAATGATCCGCATACCGAATGATCGTGCACGTCGGGCCATGGCGACCCCGATGCCGCCCATGCCCACGATGCCGAGCGTCCGCCCTTGGAGGCCGGTGCCCAGCATCATGAACATGCCCCATTGCCAGGGTTCCTTGGAACGGATCAGCCGTTCGCCTTCGCCGAGGCGACGAGTGACCATACGGAGG
>CALAHA010000365.1 GCA_937891565.1 uncultured Ilumatobacter sp.
TGGCCATGAGTGAAGGATAGACGCGCACTCCACGAGGAGAACAAAACAGCAGATCGCAAGGTTTTGCGTGATGACGTTGCGCACGGAATGCGCAGATTCTTCACCGAATGGACGAGTTGCTGTCAAGCAACGCTGTGGAATCGAACACATCGGTGCTCTGCAGCTTGGAGCCCTTGGTTACCGATCGGTAATGTCTCGGCTCATGGAGCAGTTTCTCGACGCAATTCAATCCGGCGCCAGCAGCGACGACATCGCCAACATCGCGATCCCGGAGAGCTACCGGGCATGTTTCGTCAAGCGCGACGAAGCTGACATGTTCGAGGGCCTTGATTCGTGGGACAAAGACCCGCGCAAATCGCTCCATGTCGACGAGGTGCGTACACCCGAGCTGGCCCCCGACGAGGTGTACATCGCGGTCATGGCGTCGAGCATCAACTTCAACACGGTGTGGACGTCGATATTCGAGCCGATGCCGACCTTTGGCTTCCTCGATCGCCTCGCCCGCGAATCCGAATGGGCCAAGCGCCACCAGCGTGACGAGCACATCGTTGGCTCCGACGCTTCGGGCGTTGTGTTGCGCGTTGGCTCGGCCGTCCGTAACTGGAAGCCCGGCGACAAGGTCACTGTGCAGTGCAACTACGTTGACGACCAAGACCCGTCGGCGCACAATGACTCGATGCTTGCGTCGAACCAGAAGATCTGGGGCTTTGAGACCAACTTCGGGGCGCTCGCTGACCTCTCGGTCGTCAAAGCCAACCAACTGATGCCAAAGCCCACGCACCTCTCGTGGGAAGAATCGGCGGTCAACGGGCTCTGTAGCGCCACGTCTTATCGGATGCTGGTCAGCGACAACGGTGCACGGATGAAGCAAGGCGACAGCGTCTTGATCTGGGGCGCCACGGGCGGCATTGGCGGCTACGCCGTGCAGTACGTTCTCAATGGCGGCGGTACACCGATCGGTGTCGTGTCGACTCCCGAGCGTGCCGAGATTCTCAACCGAATGGGTTGCGAGGCAGTCATCGACCGCCGGGCCGCCAACTACCAGTTCTGGTCTGACGAGCACACGCAAGACGAGTCGGAATGGCGGCGCTTCGGCAAGGACATTCGCGGGCTCAACAATGGCGAAGACGTCGACATCGTGTTTGAGCACCCCGGCCGTTCCACAATGGGCGCCTCGGTTTTTGCCGCCAAGCGTGGCGGCACGATCGTCACCTGTGCGGCTACCTCGGGCTACATGGTCGAGTTCGATAACCGGCACTTTTGGATGAAGCTCAAGAAGCTCCTCTCATCGCACTTCGCCAACTACGCCGAGTCATGGGCTGCCAACAAGCTGCTCTGTGAAGGCAAGATCCAGCCGCTCCTCACTGACACCTACACACTCGACGGCGTTGGCGAGGCTTCGCTGGCCGTCCACCACAACAAGGCCGAAGGCAAACTTGGCATCTTGTGCCTCGCACCAGGTGAAGGCCTCGGCATCGATGACCCCGAGCGCCGCGCCGCCGTTGGCGAAGACAAAATCACCGTCTTCCGAAGCTGACCCGCCCGCCTCCGCCGCCCAAAAATTCCGTTTGCGTCGGACTTCCCGTTGGGCACACCGCGGATCCTTCGACGCAAACGAAATGTGCTGGCAGACTCTCGGTCATGACCGAACTGGCTGCTGTGCTGTGGGATATGGACGGGACGCTCGTCGACAGTGAGCCCTACTGGATCGAGTGTGAGCAGCGCCTCGTCGAAGAACACGGTGGCACCTGGTCGGATGATCAGGCGAAGGATCTCATTGGATCTGACCTGTTCGTTTCGGCAGAGGTGCTGCGAGCAGCTGGCGTCGACATGGAGCCGGTCGATTTGGTGAATCGCCTGATGGACGGCGTGATCGAGCGCGTCCAGGCCGAGTTGCCGTGGCGACCCGGAGCACGAGAACTGCTAGCTGAGTGCAAGGCCGCCGGCATCCGCTGCGCTCTTGTCACGATGTCGTGGCGTCGCTTTGCCCAGGCCATTCTGATTGCTTGCCCCGACGGGTCGTTCGAACTGACCATCACCGGTGACGAAGTGGCCCACGGCAAGCCGCATCCTGAGCCGTACGAAGCAGCGGCTCGGGGCCTCGGCGTTGACGTCAGGGCGTGCGTTGCGATCGAGGATTCTCGTACTGGTGTTGCCTCAGCTCTGGCTGCCGGGTGTGCGACGCTGGGCATCCCCCATGTCGTCCAACTTGATCCCGCTCAGAACCTCACGATTCGCGACACGTTGGTCGGCGTCACTGTCGACGATCTGCGCGCTCTCGTTGTCTGACAACAAGTTTTCCGCAGATCTACTCAACCGTTCGGATTGCTTGAATGACGCTTGACGACACGCCAGCGGCAGCTGCAACATCCACTGTCGGCGGTCGTCGTCCTTCGGCGCTGGCCGCGCTCGTTGCTGTGCTCGTCGTCGTGCTGGGGGGCGCAGTCTTCGCAGTCACTCGGCCAGCGTCGGTTCGCGCACCGAAGCCGGATATTCCGCTCGACGCCTGGGCGCCCTACTGGGCACTTGACGACTCCCTGCCTGAGTTTGAGCAGCGTGTTGGGTCGCTTCGAGACATCTCGCCGTTCTGGTTCAATGCGACCGGCGTCTCCACGATCGAGATCGACCGAAACGCGCGCGATGAAGACATCGAGCAGTTCATGTCCATCGCCAACAAGTCGGGGGCGAACGTCGTGCCATCGATCGTCGACGCGTTGCCAGCTGGCGAGATGGCTGCAATCTTGGCCGACCCATCCACGCGCGCTGCGCACGTCGACACCATCGTTGAGTTCGCAGCGAGCGACGACTTCGCCGGGATTGATATTGACTACGAACAGTTCGCCTTCGCCGACGGCAGAAGCACCTGGGCAGCGACTCGCCCGAACTGGGTGGCATTCATCACCGAACTTGGCGCGGCGCTCCGTGCAGATGATCGAACGCTGACGGTCAGCATCCCGCCGGTGTACGACGACGGCCAAACTGCAGCAAGCGGCTTTTGGGTCTACGACTACGGCGCCATTGCGCCGCATGTCGATCGCATTCGGATCATGGCCTATGACTTCTCGGTCGTGAACCCAGGGCCGATTGCGCCACTGGAGTTTGTTGAACGCTCGATTAAGGGAGCCATCGAAGCAACGGGACAGCCCGCCAAACTGGTGCTCGGGCTCGCCGCATATGGGCGGAACTGGCCGGTCGGTGAGTCAGGCCCCTGCCCGGCGTCGCAATTGCAGGGCCGCACAAGCGTCACGGCGCGCTCGGTCGACGAGCTGATCCTGCTGCGAGGAGCGACGCCCATCGCCGTGCCTGAGACCGGCGAGTGGACCTTCGACTACGACCTTGAGGTCACCGATGGAACAACTACCTGTCTCCAGGGCCGTCGAGTCCACTACGTCGACGGCGACGGCGTCCGCCTCCGGATGGATCTCGCACGCGAGTACCAATTGAACGGTGTGTCGCTGTGGGCCCTCGGCTTCGAAGATGACGCGGTGTGGGATCAGATCCTGCCGACCGTGACCAGCGAGAACCCGTGATCTGACAGGAATGCTGACCTGAAATCCGAGTACTGGGAGCAGTGTCGGTCGAGGGTGGTACTGCTCGAGGGTGGTTAGTACTGGTCGAGGATGGTCGACTCGGTGATGCGAGTGAGCGTGTCGCGGACGCTGCGTGCCATCGCCTCATCGACACCTTCGACCGACATCAGGTCGTCGAGGGTTGCCCGCTGCATTTTTGCCAAGCTACCGAAGTGGTTGGCGACGGCTTCGGCAATGTTGGCGTCGAGTCGCTTCACGCGGCGCAAGAAACGCAGGCCCTTGGGGGCGACTTCTTGGGTGAGGTCATCGTTGTCTCCTGCGCGACCGAGCACGTTGGCGGTCACCCGCAGGTTGAGAACGTCGTCGTCCGACAGCTCGGACATGTCGGACATGGCCTGCTCGGCGGTCTTGTCAGCAGGCATGTAGTCAGCGACCACGAGGTCGAGCTCATCGTCGATCTCCTCGTACAGCTCGTCGAGCTGGAGGCGCAGCAGCCGAGCGTCGATGCCGAGTTCGATGATCATCGTCTCGATTTCGTCGGCGACGCGATGGACCATTTCGCCTCGCTGGACAACAGCAACCACGTCGCGCAACGTGGCGACATCTTCGACTTCGACGGCCGTCAGGTTGTTGATGCCGTCATCGAGCTTGGTCTTGTAGCGCTCAAGGGTCTGCAGCGCCTGGTTAGCGCGCTCAAGCAGGTGGCCGACTTCTTGCAGCTGACGTTTTTCGCCACCCGCGTAGACGTTGATCACGCCCATTTCTTCGCTGGCCGAGACGACGGGTACGTCGAGCGATCGGGCGACGCGCTCGGCCGTGCGGTGGCGGGTGCC
>CALAHA010000366.1 GCA_937891565.1 uncultured Ilumatobacter sp.
GGTTTGCGACAGGTTGTCGATTGCCAGGGCGCGAACTGCGAGCTCACCGGAGTTGAAGCGTCGGAAGAACGACACTGGAAGTGACAGCAACCGATCCCAGAACGCGGCCTGTAGGTTCCGCGTGGCCAGCTGCGAAATGCGGCCGATCGCAAGGTTCTGGACGACTGAGACCACGAACAGCAGGACCGCCGTCATCGCCAGGGCGCCGCCCGCTGCCCAGAGCAAACCACCGAGGCCGTCCGGAATGAGTCGGCTGATCACGATCTGGGTGAGGATCGGGGTGAGGAGGCCGAGCAGCGCTCCGAAGGAGGCCAGTAGCAGAACCGTCATCCATGACCAGCTCGTGTTCAGAAACGACACTCGGAGGATGTCGCGCAACACGGTCGGCCGATCAGGGTCGAACGGTGTGTAAAACTCGTAGACCTCGTGGTCGATTCGATCGAGTTCATCATGGGTGACGGGCCGCGGCAACAGGTCGTCGGCTCCTTGAATTGTGTACCGGTTGTTTTTGCGGATGAGAGCCACCGGCTCAGAGCCACCCGAAGACGTTCGATACGACCCGAGATACGAGGAGACATCGCTCTGGGTCCAAGCGTCATCAAGCTGGACCGTTCGGAAACGAAGGTTGGACCGGTGGGCAACGGCTTGGACCTTGTTCTCAGCGCTTTCATACTCGCCCTGGCTGGGCACTACGACCGAGAAGTGCTGCGCCGCGCCCAACAGTTGCATGACTGCGACAACCGGGGCCGATCCCGACTCGTCCGCGGGAAGCGCTAATTCGGAGGCCTCGAACCGGGCCCGATTCAATGAGCGTTCTCGGACCCGACCGGACTCCTCCAGCGATGTCTCGACCGCTCGAATTACCTGTTTCTCTCTGAATTCGGCAGCGGCCTGAATCGCCGCAGCGAGCTGCTGAGGGAATGCCGAGGGCGTCACACCGACGAGCGTCTCGACGCCACTTCCAAGACCGTCGCCAAGTTGTCCGACGAACGTCTGGACAGCCACGTCATCCAGATCGTCGACCTGTGAGACCGACGCAGTCGCGTGCGCGATCAAAAGCAGCCCAGCCCCTGAATCAGGCGGCACGATCACCGAGCCTTCGGAGCATGTTGCAAGAGGAAGCAGGCGCTGCTGCTCGACCTCCGCGAACACTTCGACAGTGCCTGAGACAACTTGGATCGCAGGAGAGGCCGTCTTGACCCGCAGTTGGGAGAAGGACCCGTTGTGCTGTTCAGCTTCCGACATCGCCACCATCTCCTGCCTCAGTCACCATAAGTCTGTAAGTCCCGTCTGCCATACCCATGAGTTCCGCATGGCTGCCCCGCTCAAGCACCTTGCCGCCTCGTCCAAGGACAATAATTTCGTCTGCGTCGCGGATTGTGCTGAGCCGGTGGGCAACGATGAGTGATGAGATCCCTCGGCGTCTGATCGAGTCCATGACACGGGCTTCTGTGACGTCATCAAGGGCGCTGGTCGCCTCATCGAGAATGAGCAGGGAGGGCTGCCGAACGATTGCGCGTGCGATCTCAATTCGTTGGGCTTGGCCTCCGCTGAAATTCCGTCCGTCTTCCTCAACGACTGCATCCAGGCCACCGTTGCGCAGCAGGACGTCGTCGAGGACCTGGGCATCGGCGAGCGCCCGAGAGATCTGTTCGCGATCGATGGTTGGATCCCACAGTGTCACGTTCTCGGCGACCGTTCCTGAGAACAGGACGACGTCCTGATCGACTTTTGCGAGTCCGTTCTCGATCACACCTTCAGCGAAGTCGGAGAGCGGAACGCTGTCGAACAGCACCCGACCTCCGGTTACCTCCAGCAAGCCTGCAGCAAGGTTGCCAATCGTCGTCTTGCCGGCCCCGGATACACCCACCAGAGCCGTTGAACTTCCTGGCATCAGGGAAAAGCTCAGATGGTCGATGAGATCTGGAGCCTTCTCGTTGTACTTGAACTGAACCTCGTCGAAGTCAAGTCGTCCAGTAAACGGCTTGGTCCTCAACCCCTGGCCGGTAGCGGTTCGGGTGAATCTGCTCGCAGTTTCGTTGACGAGTACATCGTCGAGGGCTTGAAGGCTCGTCGTAATCACCTGGAGCTGGCTCCCCGCGCTCATGAGTTGCTGGACTGGATGACTCAGGCTGACCGCAAGGGCCTGCACAGCGAGCAGCGCACCGAACGACATTGAGCCGGCCAAGATTTCCCTTCCCCCCATAAAGAGGATGGCGGCGGTTGTCAGGGCGCTAATTGCCGGGGGTGCGGCAGCGAGCACGGCCGATGTCGGTACCAGTTGTCCGGAAGCAGATACGAAGTCGGTCTGGAGGTCAGCCAGATCGGTGAAGGTGTCGTCCTCCTTGCCGGTTGCCTTGAGAGTCTCAACGTTACGGATCGAAGCCTGCGACAGTCCGCGGAGGTCGTTCTCCTGCCGGATGATGCGCGATTGAAGGGTGGTCCTGCGGTCCGATACCGCCCACAGAATCGCGACATTGACTGCTGTCAGGCCGAGAACGACCATCCCGATCGGCAGGCTGTAGAAGACGAGCAGTGCTGCGTAACCCGTTACAGCCAGGAGCGCAATTGCAGAGCTCGCCAACTGGTTCGCGACGAGCATCGCGACCCGTGAGTTGTAGGCGGCTCGTTGGCTCAAGTCGCCGACCGAACGTTCCATGAAGAAGATCATCGGGAGGCGGAGCAGCCGGTCGGTGAGTCCGACCGAGCCAACCAGGCTGACCCTCGATTGGATGCGGGCGATCACCCCATACTGGAGAAGGGTCAAGCCGGAACGAAAGAGCCCGATGGCTGCCATTGCCGCGATGACCCCGGGCAAGACACCGCGAATAGATCCCCCCAGGCCATCGTCAACAAACGTCTGGCTCAGCGGAGCGGCGAGCAACCCGAGGAACATGGTCAAAAGGCCAGCGAGGACAACGAACCACACTCCCGATTTCGACGAGCGGAGTCGCACCGCGAGTGACCTGCGAGTCGAAAACGGGCTCCCACCCTCTTCGAACTGATCAGTTCGCTCAAACTCAAGGACGATGCCGGAATACCCGGACTTGAAATCCTCCCAGAGCATCGACACTGGCCCACGCGCCGGATCGTTGACGTGCACCAGCCCTCGGGAGGCGCCCTCCAGAACCATGAAGTGGCGATGCTTCCACCAGATGATTGCTGGGACGGTCACACTGCTGATCTTCCTTGGTGGGACCCTCCGGCCCTTTCCTTTCAGGCCCAGCGCCTGTGCACCATCGACGATCGCTTGGGCGTTGGCCCCATCTCGTCCGACGCCGAGTCGATCCCTCAGGTCATCGAGCCGCAGCCACCTTCCGTAGTGTGCGAGCACCATTCCAAGTGAGGCAGCACCGCACTCAGTCGCAGCCTGCTGCAACACTGTGGGTACCTTGACCCGCCGGGGGCTCGTCGTCACCGGCGCTTTCGCTGGCGACTCTTTCGCGGTGCGCCGCAGAACCGACCCGAGGAACACTTCTCAGCCTTTTCCGAAGAGCCGAGAAGTCGGGCGAACGGAGGTGTACACCCTCTCGATGTTGACAATCTGGCCCCCGCGCGGGACGAATCCGTTATCGCCTGTCGGCCAGTCATCGGTGGCGATGAAGATGGCGAAGGGGTAACCGTCGCTGGCTGTCATCCAGTCATCGGTCAAGCTCTGGCTCTGAGCGCTGACGCTCAACATGGTGGCGTCGGTCGCGGGAAGTTCAGTCTCACCCTGAATTGTTCCGGTCGCATGAATACGCGTGCCGGAGGCCACATCGACTGCGGAGAGTTGGACAACTCCGCCGATAGGAAAGAAATCCATGTCGCTCTCACCGACAAAGGCGATGAGCTCGATTGGTTCATTGAGGGCTGGCTGGAAGGAGATGCTTGCGATGGGGTCGCCAAGTTCGACGTACTGGTTTTGCACGACAAAAAGAGAGACGACTTCCCCGGCCCGGAGCGACATCAAAGGCACCGAGTCCCCGCTTTCGGAGGTCACTGTTCCAACCTGCTGGTTTTCTTTGACGATTCCGTTCTGAATTCCGGTCACCTCCACGAATCCGGCCGCGGGTGCCGTCAAGCTGTACCCGTACCGCATGTTGTTCAGCACACCAGTCGCCGTGCTCTTCATGGGGATGGTTGCCGCCACCGACCAAGTCAGGGCAACGACAAGCACGAGAGCTATCGCAGTGACAGCGACCCAAGTCTGTGGCTTCGTTGTCTTGAGGGAAGAATCCAAATCACGGTGGCTTGTCTTCTGCTGGGCCGCGTTGGGTGTTTGGTCGTCAGTCACGTTGTCTGCTCCTCATAGTGGCTGCCGGTTGCCCGGTTGTCTGCTCTCCCGATCGCGAACTCGGCAACACTTGACTCGACATATGGGTCGAGCCCTGCGACACGTGCGAAGCCCTCTGAGTCGCCAGCGCCAAGCGGGCAGCCGCCCAGGCCGAGTGCCTCAACCGCAAGCGACCAGCTTTGCATGAGCACGCCGGCGTTCTTCAGCATGACGGC
>CALAHA010000367.1 GCA_937891565.1 uncultured Ilumatobacter sp.
TTGCTGCGAACTACATCGCCGAGCGGCTTGATGAGCACTTCCCAGTGCTCTACCGAGGCGAACAGGGCCGCGTTGCGCACGAGTGCATCATTGACGTCCGTGACATCACGAAAAATACGGGTGTCACCGTTGACGATGTCGCCAAGCGCCTGATGGACTACGGGTTCCACGCACCAACAATGAGTTTCCCCGTTGCCGGCACGCTGATGATCGAGCCGACCGAAAGCGAAACACTGCGAGAGATCGACCGATTCTGCACCGCCATGATTTCGATCAAGGCCGAGATTGACCGAGTCGCTGCCGGAGAATGGCCGCTCGAGGACAGTCCGCTGCGGCACGCCCCACACACGTCAGAGGAATTACTCGGCGACTGGGATCGGCCGTACCCTCGTGATCTCGGGGCATTCCCCCTCGACTCGCTACGTGTGTCGAAGTTCTTTCCGCCGGTGTCAAGAATCGACGGGGCCTATGGCGACCGCAACCTGGTCTGCTCCTGCGAGCCACTTGAGTCATACGCCACCTGAGGCATACGCCGGCTGAGCGCGCACAGCTAGGTTGTTCCTATGGCTGAGAGTGATCCCCTGTCGCAAGTGTTCAACCTTTTCGCGGCACCGCTCGCAGGAACAATCCAGTCCTTTGAGCAGTTCCGCAAGGGGGTCGACGAGTTCCTGAAGGGCGTCGAGAACTTCAACCGCACAATGGAGAATCTCAACGAGACCACCCAGCGGATCAACTCGATCATGAGCGAGCTTGAAGAGCCGATCCGAGCTGCCATCCCGCAGATGACGCGGACGATCCAAACCGCTGACGAGATGATGAAGGTCGTCAGCGGGCCGGCGATGGCTGCCGCCCCGGCGATCGAGCGGCTGGCAAAGACGTTGTCGACGCCGGCGTTTGCCCAACTGCCGAATCAACTCGGTCAGTTCAGCGACATCCTCGGTGACCTACAGAACCGCCTTGGGCCGCTCACGCAGCTTGCTGAATCAGCAGGCGGGCTGTTCGGCGGGCTGAAGTTCCCTGGCATAGGCGGCGCCTCACGGCCAGCACCCCGGGCCGAGCCCGCGCCTGCACCCGCGCCTGCGCCGGCACCTGCTGCTGTGCCGATCAAGCGTGTAGCGACCAAAAAGACCGCAACGAAGAAGCCTGCTGGTCGCAAGAAGACTACGCAGAAAAAGACCGCTGCCAAGAAATCCTGAACAGCGGGTTAGACGAATGGTGGTCGCGCGACGCGACCAATCAACTCTTTGCCGCGGACGTCGATTGTTACCGCTTGCCCTTCAGCGGTTTCCGGTGGGAGGAACCCGAGCGCGATTGCATGACCAAGGACCGGTGAGAAGTTGCCGCTGGTGACTTCACCAACGACCTCGCCGTCAAGAGAAATGGCGCAGCCTGTTCGAGCCGGCCGACGGCCTTCCACGGTGATACCAAAAAGTCGACGAGAGACGCCGATCTCACGTTCGCCAAGCGCAGCGTCGCGGCCGGTGAATGCTGGTTTATTCCAGGCAACAACCCAGGCGAGGTCGGCCTGTAGCGACGTGATCCCTGCGCCAAGTTCTTGGCCGTGAAGTGGCAATCCTGATTCGAGACGAAGCGTGTCGCGTGCGCCGAGCCCTGCTGGCGTGATGCCCGCAGCGACGAGGGCTTCCCAAAGGGCAGGGGCTGCATCGACAGGCACAGCGATTTCGACGCCCGGCTCGCCGGTGTAGCCCGTACCACCAACGGTGCAATTCGTGCCGTTCCATTCGCAGATGGCGACACGGAATCGGCCGACTGCTGCTGCAGCAGGGAAGACGGCACCAAGTTGTGCTTTGGCTTCGGGGCCCTGCACTGCAATGACTGCCCGCGTGCGGGTCGTCTCGACTCCCCCAATGGCGGCAACGACGTCGTCGGTGTTGGAAGCGTTGGGCATCACGTCGAAGACATCGGGTTCGCCGTCGGCGCGTGGATGCCACCAGATGATGATGTCATCGAGCACGGAGGCATCAGCTGCATCGAGGAGATGCGTGTACTGCGCTCGGCCCGGAGCGACTTTGTTGAGGTCGTTGGTGAACGCAGCCTGCAGGCGATCGAAAGCGCCTGTGCCTTCGATCCGGACGGAGCCCAGGTGCGACACGTCGAACATCGCAGCACCATTGCGGCAAGCGAGGTGTTCGGCAACGGTGCCCAACGGGTAAGCAATGGGCATCTCCCAGCCACCGAACTCGACAAGGTTGGCGCCGAGTGCACGGTGCTGCTCGGCGAGCGGTGACTGTTCGAGTTGCATGTGGCTGCGGTTGGCTCAGATGACCCGCCGGTGGGGTTGCTCGTCGAGGATCTGTGCAGCGATCTCGGCGACGTCGGCCTCGAGTTCGGACTGCACGCCACTCATCGACAGCAGATTGAGGACACCCTGGCCCTTTTTTAAGATGTCGATCAATTGACCGTCGTCAGCACAAACCTGCACGCTTTCGCCCTCGATGACGAGGTGGGCCGATGCGATGTCGGTGGTGACGTGTTCTCGCAGATACTCGAATACCTTGCGGACTTGTTCCAGCTTGATACCGGCATCGAGCAGCTTCTTGATCGTCTTCAGTTCGAGTAGGTCGGTGTAGGAGTAGCGACGCCGACTGCCGCTGCCGCTGGCATCGCTGAGCGTCGGGCGGATCAGGTCGGTGCGGGCCCAATAGTCGAGCTGGCGATAAGTAATGCCGACGACCGTAGCCGTCTGCGTTCCGCTATATCCGAGCGCTTTAGCGAGCTGTTGATCATTGAGTTGTGCGTTGTCCATGGTCCTGCCTCCGGTTCGTTGATCCCGACATCACGACACGGTATGCCGGTGGTTGTCGAGACTCACTCGGCGGCACCACAAACGGGTAGTTACAGCTCTGTGAGATGCATGACTCTACGCACCCGTCACCGAACGGTCAACCATTGATTGAGAGTTTGCTGGATCAGGCTTCGAAGTCTTCGGGGCTGACGGTGTCGAGGAAATCTTTGAAGTCGTCGATGATCTCGGCGGCGTCGTTCTCCGGCTCAGCCGGAGCGGCTTGTGCTTCGGCATCCATCAGTTCGTCGCTGGCGAACAAAGGCGCATCGCAACGAACTGCCAATGCAACAGCGTCGGATGGGCGGCAAGAGATGACCTTGTCCCCCGCTGGAGACGACAGGTGCACTTCGGCATGGAATGTTCGGTCGATCATCGCCGTGACGACGATCTTCGTCACGGACGCGCCCAGTTCGCCGAGCGTGACGAGGAACAAGTCGTGGGTGAGCGGACGAGGCGGCTGGACGCCTTCGAGCGCGTAGTGGATTGCGGAGGCTTCAGGCGTTCCGATGTAAATCGGCAGAAGACGGTGGCTGCCACCCTGCTCGCGCAGCAACATCATCGGCGTGTTCGCCGGTACTTCGACACGTACGCCAACCAGCTCAAGAGGGATCACACCCTGAACGATACTCAGTCTTGGAAGTGGTG